>JAVBKH010000066.1:0-10197 GCA_031554155.1 Oscillospiraceae bacterium | reverse complement strand
CTTGGTCACAGTATTTTCAAGTCCAAGGTCGCGTGTCCCCTCAAAAACTTGTATTGCTGCGCGATTTCCCTCTACAAGAACAACGCGACCTGTGCGCGTGGTGCCATTTTCGAGCTTAATCTGCACCATTTCTTCAAAGCTTAGGTCGGGAATATCCTCTAGCACGACAATTGGTCCGTTAATTTCGCTAAGGCCAATAAATTGAACGCTCGTAGTAATCCCTCCTTACGCAATTGCGCTTAGTGCAGCATCAATATCTTTGTAGTAATTGTCAAAAAGTTCTAGCTTGTCGTTAGGCACATCATATTTCATTTTGATTACCTTTTCGAACAGTCCCGTCTTTGAAATTTCCGATACTGGCTTTTCTTTCGCAATAATTTCCTTGGCTTTCTGGTTTAAATATAATATTATTTGCATCATTTTTAGCTGCTTTAAAAGCGGAACAAACGTGTCGTCCGCGTGGAAAGCGTTTTGCTGCAAATAACCTACGCGAATCACTTTTGCAATTTCCATTGTCAGCTTTTGGTCGTCGGGCAAAACGTCCGAGCCTATCAGCTTCACAATTTCCATTAGCTGGCTTTCCTGCTGCAAAATAGTCGCAATGTCCTGCCGACACGTCAAAAATTCCTCGCCAGCGTTTTTGTTGTACCACTCTGCTAGGTCGTCGACATACTCGCTGTAGCTCGTTGACCAGTTAATAGACGGGTAATGTCTCGCATATGCAAGCGATTTATCAAGCGCCCAAAACGAGCGTACAAAACGTTTTGTATTCTGCGTGACTGGCTCGGAGAAGTCTGCTCCCTGTGGAGAAACTGCGCCGATAATCGTAACTGAACCCTCTCGTCCATTTTGCGTGACCATGTACCCCGCACGCTCGTAAAACTCAGACAGACGCGACGGTAAGTACGCGGGAAACCCTTCTTCTGCGGGCATTTCTTCAAGTCTGCCCGAAATTTCGCGCAAAGCTTCTGCCCAACGAGAGGTCGAATCGGCCATGATTGCTACGTGGTAGCCCATGTCTCGGTAGTATTCCGCAAGTGTGATGCCCGTATAAATTGAAGCTTCACGCGCAGCAACAGGCATGTTTGACGTATTTGCGATAAGCACAGTGCGGTCTGTGAGCTTGTTGCCAGACTTGGGGTCAATCAAACTGCCGAATTCTTCGAGCACTTGCGTCATTTCGTTGCCGCGCTCGCCGCAGCCAATGTAAATGATAATATCAGCGTCGCACCATTTCGCAAGCTGATGCTGCGTCATGGTTTTGCCCGTACCAAATCCCCCAGGAACTGCAGCAGCACCGCCTTTTGCAACGGGGAAAAGTGTGTCAATTATTCTCTGACCTGTGATTAACGGTAGCGAAATCGGCATTCTTTTTTTGACTGGTCGCGGCACTTTTATCGGCCACCTGTGGCACATTGTCAATTCATGGGTTTTGCCCTTGCTGTCCTCAAGCTTTATAATGCAATCGTTAATCTTGTGCATTCCAGATTCTGCCGCAAATGTTACCTTGCCAAAAATATTCGGTGGCACCATCAATCGGTGTTCTATAAGTGGTGTTTCGGGGCAGGTTGCAAAAATCTCTCCCGACTTTAACTCTTGACCAACAGTAGCTTTTACAGTCAAGTTCCACTCTCTGGTCTCGCTCAAAATCGGGACGCTTATTCCCTGCGGCACAAAAACTGAATCGTCAAGCTTTGCAATATCCTCAAGGGGTCGCTCGATTCCGTCGAAGATATTTGAGAGAATTCCTGGGCCTAAAAGTGCGCACATTGGGCCGCCCGACGGCTCAACAGGCTCACCTGGGTGAAGTCCAGTCGTGTTTTCGTAGACCTGTATCGTTGTTGAGGCTCGATTTGTGGAAATAACCTCGCCAATTAGTCGCGCGTGGCCAACATAAACCATTTCAAGCATTGAAAAGCTTGTGGTGTCACGAACAGTGATGACTGGCCCGTTTATCGAAAATATAATGTTTGCGCCCAAAGTCGTCACCCTTTCGTTAATTTATTTTTAACCCGCAGTTTTGCAAAAAGACTTTCTTCTGCTCTTCAAGTCTCTCGTCGAGAGTTTCGTCAACGAGAATGCGAGCTTTACTGTTCTTTAGCTTAAACCCGCCAATTTCAATGGTAACGTCCGACTTTATTTCTGCTTTGCCGCCAAGCTCGCGTTTTATTTCCTCGGCAATATTTTTGTCGCACTCGCGGACAAGAATCACACTGCTTTCGTGGTCGTAGTCATCTTTTAATGCGGCAGCGCGAGTCAAAATATCCTGCTTATATTCCTGTGTTTTAGTAAAATCCTGCAATCTTTTTCGTACATTCAAAAATACTTCGTCAGTCTTTTGTGTTCGGTGTGTGAGCAATTCACGATGTGCGTCAAGCTGATTTTTCGCAATAGTTTTCACCGAAGTTATACGAATATTTGAAGCTTTTGCCTGCATTCTGATAAACATTTTTTCTACGACAGCCTCATTAAAGCCTGAAATTTCTTGCTGACGTGTCGCATTTGCTTTGTCGATTAGCTCTCTTGCTTCTTGATTTGCTTGGCTTAGTATGGCCGAGCCAATTTGCTCCATACGGTCATCTTTTTTGGCCATTTTCAAGCCTCCTTACACTTATTTACGCTATATCTTTATCCCGACAGCCTCTCTAACATACCGTGTGATTGAGTCTGTCACCATACCGTCACCGTGGCGGTCGGCAACCTCGACTATAAGCGGCAATGAGCCGTGTAGCTTTTGTTCGTATACCTGCTGGCGACACATGTCCATGAGCTTTGCCGTGATTAGCACCACGCCTATTTCCTTGTTGGCACAGGCCTCTTTAAGCGCTTGTTCAACCTCGCTCACCTCGTGAACGATTGTGCCCTCAACACCCGCCATGCGCATACCAACGGCCGTGTCGTGGTTGTCGCTTATCAGATAAAATTTCATCGCATTCGCCTCTTTTGGATAATTTCGGCTTATAGTTTGTTGATTATCAAGATTGAGATTAGAAGGCCGTAAAGCGCAACACCTTCGCCAAGAGCCACGAAAATCAAAGCCTTACCAAAGGACTTGGGGTCTTCACTTGTTGCGCCTATAGCGGCAGGAGCGGCAGAAGCAACGGCAATACCCGCACCAAGTGCGCTCATGCCAGTAACGAGGGCGGCTGCAAGATAGCCGAGGCCTGCACCTGTTGTAATGCTTGCAGCGACGCTGACACCCTCTTCAGCAGCAAAGCCAATGAACTCGCCGATAGGCATGAAAACCGCGAGAGCGCAAACGCCGAAAAATGCACATAGGTTGAAGACGACAGAGTTTCTGGCTTTTTTTCCTGTAGTTATACCTCGATAAACTGGGACAAGCGGCATTGCAAGAAGAACTATAATTACTGCGGGAATCAAAAAGGTTAACGTTGACATAGAAAAACATCCTCTCGTGAATTAGTTTTGAGAATACTTAACGGTTGCAGGTTTGAATTGGCCCCCATCAGCGTCAAAGAATCGGCTGAATATTTCGTAGAATTCAAGTCTTAATACTTGAATTCCAACTATTAGCCCCTCAAGCGCCATTACAAAAATATTACCTATAATAATAACAACTGGGCTTGCGCCGCCGCCCACCATTTCGGCAAGCGTGAACACAACGGCCATCATGCCTGCGTGGACGAGAATAAACCCGCCGACACGCAAAAACGACATTGTGTTTGTAACAAAACTTAAAACGACCTCGAACATTTCGAAAAATGTTTGCGTCAAGAAATTGCCCACACCCTCTGGAAACATGACATACATGATTCCCACGTGCTTTTCGGTTTTAACTGTGCCATATTTTTGCGCTTCTTCACCGTTTTCGTCGTCTGGTACGCCACCCGCCGCCACGCATCGCTTAATGTAGTTATCGGCGGCTTCGTTTGATGAAAGCGATTCGTTGGGAATAAATATTCGCTCAAACAAAAGGTCTCGGAAAATTGCGTCAATTTCTTTTTTGTTCGTCAACGCTGTCGCGTAAACGCACCAAATATAATTGTGCGATGACTTAACAGGATAAATCATGAACGGCTTATTTTCGTAAAAACTTAGCTTGCGAAAGCTGTCGGTGGGTATTCTGCCAAATCTCGCAGTCACAAATTGACTACAGAAAAGCTCTTGAAAATTTATCGAACCATCTTGAAAATTTTTCACATCTTGAAGCGGTTTTTCTTTTAATATTTCACCAGTCGCAAGGTAGTGTAAAAGATGTGCTAGAGGTTCTCGCAGAAAAACAAGCACGAGCGGCAAGACTATTAAAACAAGCTCCATCGACTTTGTTAGGTACTCGGTGTGCGTCATGTTCTCAAACACTGCAAGCAGCACCGCAGAATAAAGAATCAGCCCTGCAACACCATTGTGGGAGAGAACTGTGCGCTCAAAGTCACGCCGTTTTATGCCGATTAAGATATTAAAGATGATAACCATAAGAATTATTGATGCACCGAGCACAATTGCAGCGATAAGGATTTTGTTGGTTGTGTCGGGGTGCATGACTTCAATTGGCTTTTCGTGTAATCCAAAAACATTTTTGTAAAACCCGTCGAGCATATGCTCAAAACCGAACACCGAGCCGTAAAGCACACCAAAAAACATTGACACTACGCCGATTCGGCTCATTATTTGGCCCAGTTGCATTTTTTTGTATTTCCATAAAATCACGCCTAAAATGCAAACCACAAACCCTTGTCCAACATCTCCAAACATCATGCCGAACAGCAGCGAATACGTGTACGCCACAAACGGCGACGGGTCAATGTCGTTGTAAGACGGCGAGCCGTACATATTTACGAACATCTCAAACGGCTTCACAAACCAGTTGTTTCGCAATCGAACAGGTGCAGGTATTCGCGGGTCGTCCTTAACTGGCGAGGCTGTTATGTTTAAGTCTGGCAAGTCGTCAAACAGCGAAACAAAAGCTTTTTCGTCGCTCTTGAGCACAAAACCCACCAAGTGGAAGTTCTCATCAATGCTGACAACAAACTTTCTCAAGTCATAAGCGTCATGTGCGAACCTTGTTTTGGAATAAATATCGTGCATTTCCCCTTTTTGTACGGAAATATATTCCTCAAGATCTGTTACCGCCTGCTCAAGTAACTTTCGCTCTGAGTTAAGGCTTGCATTCAAGTAGGATATTGCACTTGTCGCTGTCCCATGAACATAATCTGGGATTCTAAGTCGCTCAAAGCGCATATCTCGAAACATGTTGTCGATATCGTCGCGATATTCCGCGGCAGTAAAGTAAAGACACCACGTGAAAAACTGGTCTGAATCAAGCTTGTAAAACTCATAAGGCATGTTTTTGTAGACAGAAAGCTTCGATAAATTTTGCGTAGGCAAGCGGCCAAACCGAATTTTCAAGTATTTGTTTTGGAACAGCTCATCAAAATCAATATCGGACTCGTCCACGTGGCCAAGCATTTCAAGAGCTGTGGTATACGACATAATATCGTCATTTATTTTGTTGCGCTTATCAAAATATTTTGGAAATTCTTTGCAAATTTTATCGAGCCTTGCATGAGTATTTTCAATGAACGTGTCTCGCTCGAAGTTGTCAAAATCGCCGACAAATCTAGTTGAGTCAAGCTCGATTCTAAGCTGCGAGGCAATCTCATTAATTTTAATTATAATCCCACCGTAAGGGTTTCGTAAAAGCGCAGTTGTTCCAATTGAATATTCGCTTAATTTGGCGGCATTTTCAGGCTGAAAAAGCTCGCATTTAATACATCTAAGCAGAACGTCGTCCAAATTTGCGGAGTTGCCGTTGATGTCAATAAAGGTCATTTTTTCTATGGCCATTTATGATGGAACCTCCTTTCATAAGGTCGTCCAATGTCACACAACCAGCATAGCACGAATTTCGTCTGGCGAAATTTCGTAGCGCGAACCCTCGATAATATTAACAATATTGTTAACCTCAATTTCAAGCATCATCATATAGCAGATAACGACTATCACAGGTGAGCTTGAAAAGCGAAAGGCTTTTTGACATATCCGCCTTCTTATGCGCTGTGTTTGAAAAAACATATGCTCTGGAGAAAGGTTTGAGTCAGCGACAAACAAATCGTGCAATTTATTTTGCTTTAGCACATCGTCCATTTCGTGAACATCGTTAGCATCAATAAGCTGACTGTAAACAGCGTCGCTTACCTTGGCATGTATATTTACAAGATAGCTCAAAATTGTTTGCTTGTTGCTATTAAAGCTGCGCTTCATGCGGTAAATAACGCTAATATTATGAAAATCCACTAAATAGTAAAAGAGTTTCTCAAGGTCTTGGCGCGTGCTGCCACGAAATTCATGTCGCACCGTTTCAAGCATTTTCGAGTAATAATGTGTCAAAAGTGCAGCCTCGCACATCGGGATATTTATAGGCTTTTCGTGAGATATAGGCCTAAACTTACCGAGAATGTTGTAATAATCCGAATGCTCTAATGCTAGAAGCAGGTCGTCGTAGTCCTTTGCTTTTGCAACCTCAAAGAGGTCAAAAGAAATATGCTTTGCTAGGTACGTCGGCAATGATACGATAAATCTGCTCATTTCGCCCGCATTCAGCAAACGCATAGCAAAAACAAGCTGCTGCACCTCATTTTTCATCTTGTACATCTTGAAAAAAAGGTCGTCGCCAGAGGAATACTTGCTCAACATTAGGTATATTTCAAGCTCACGTCGACCAACAAAAATCTCAACCTCTTCGCGGTGAACAATGTCTTCTTTCACCTCAGAAAGTACTTCTGAATAGTATGTCTCGTTTTTAAGGTAGCTCACAATATCAGCAATGCTGCGCTTTTGCACAAGCTGCGAATAATCCTCTGCGCCGAGTCGCTTGCCGAACAAGCAGTGTACCTTCGCCATTATCGCATTATCCGATTTCGAAATCAACACTGCGAATCACCGCCTCACGCATTTATCAAAAATATCTTTTTCCCAGTTAACATGCTCGTTTTCAAAGGTCGAATCCATATCGGAAGTCAGCTTTGAATATTTTTGCTTGAGCTGCTTTGTTGCTTCTGTAACCGCAGTCTCTTCTGTTATAAAAATCTCATTCAACCTCGCAATGGCTTTATCTTCATATTCAGTCGCAATCCGTTGCTTTTCGGTTTCAATATCCGCAATTGTTCTATCATAATACTGCTGCGCATCGTCCAAGATTGAACGAGCTTGCTTGTCAACGTCAATTAGCTGGTTTACAACGGTATTCAATATATCACCCCCGACAAGTTTTGATAAATCTATTTCCGACTATAGTCTATACCAATCAACCGCATATTTCAATAGTATTGTAACAAAATTTGGCAAAACTTTTGTTGAATAGCTAATATCGCCGAAATTATAAGATTTTTCTAGTAGTATTACCCTGCAATGACAAAAAATGCCCCGCGATAGCAAGGCATAAATGTCATTATGCTAGTTGGTTGACTATCTTTACCTCTAAACCCACCAAGAAGAATTACTATTAAGTCAATTAATGCGCCGACATATTATTAAATTGCATTCTGGCCATTATCACTAAAATCAAAGTAAATGCAAAAAAACCGCTTAATCATTACAATTAAACGGTTTTAATGGCACGGCGTAAGGGATTCGAACCCCCGACCTTTTGGTTCGTAGCCAAACACTCTATCCGGCTGAGCTAACGCCGCATAAAAAACAAAGCTTGATAATTATATCACCCGTCTTGAAAAAAGTCAAGCAATAATTATCTCGACATTGGATTTTACCTTTGTCCATTTGGGACTTTTATATTGTAAACTAAACTTTCCTTCTTGTCAAGTAACTATATAAAAATCTTCTGCATTATTATTATAAATTTAATATAGTCGGCTTGAATGGCTGCTTTGATTTATTCAAACAGTGCAGCGATACTATTTGTATATGGTGGGTAACAAATTCCTTTTTCGGTTACGATTCCTGTAATCAACTCGTTAGATGTAACGTCGAATGCAGGATTATAGCACTTAACTTCGGGCAATGCCATAGGCTCGATGTAGAATTTTTCGCGAATCTCCGATTGGTCGCGCAGCTCAATTTTGATGTCGTCGCCAGTCTTGCAGTTTATATCAATTGTTGATGACGGCCCTAGCACATAAACCGGTATGCCATAGTATTTTGCAAGAATAGCCACGCCGCTTGTGCCAATTTTATTTGCGGTATCACCGTTTGCTGCAACTCTATCGCAGCCAACAAAGCACGCTTGAATCCAACCGTTTTTCATTACGATGGAAGCCATATTGTCGCAAATTAATGTAACGTCAACACCTGCGTTCTGAAGTTCGTAGCTTGTTAGCCTCGCGCCTTGAAGCAACGGTCTTGTTTCATCTGCAAATACGCGAAAATTCAGACCACGTTCACGTCCCAAAAAAAACGGCCCCAGCGCAGTACCATATCTCGAAGTTGCAAGCGGCCCCGCATTGCAATGTGTCAAAACACCGTCTCCATCTTTTATCAAAGTCAACCCAAGTTCGGAGATTGCCTTGCACATTGCAATGTCTTCTTCATGAATTTTTTTGCACTCCTTGCCAAGTAGCGCAACAATTTCCGATAAAGGCAATGATGAATTAGTCGTCACAACCTTCTCCATTCGGTTTAGCGCCCAACTCAAATTAACGGCAGTTGGCCTCGAAGAATCCAAATATTCCTTTTGACTGCGGAATTTCTCGTAAAAATCGTCATAATCATTTGCATCTATTTGCAACGCCAAGCAATAAATTCCATACCCGGCGCAAATTCCAATTGCAGGCGCGCCGCGCACTTTTAGTTCAAATATGGCATCAAAAATTTCCTTTGCAGTGTTTAGTGTAAGATAAATAGAACGATTAGGTAATTGCGTCTGGTCGATTATTACGACAGAT
This sequence comes from Oscillospiraceae bacterium, assembly GCA_031554155.1. Taxonomy (GTDB): domain Bacteria; phylum Bacillota; class Clostridia; order Oscillospirales; family Ruminococcaceae; genus WRAV01. The sequence goes on along the minus strand of JAVBKH010000066.1, from coordinate 1,339 downwards.
TTGCCGTCCTCACTCAATTCTACATTGTTGATATGTGTGACTTTGCTAATATCAAGTCCCATAATAATGCCTCCTATAAAGGTATTGATTCTGCTCACGATTTCGCGCACAATTCCGACAAATTTCTCGCTGTCTTCGCGCAATTTCTGTATTTTGATTGTACCACAAACGAATTAGAAATACAAATGGTACAAAATATCAAATTCCTGTGTTTTATATCATGGGTGAAAATGACTTTCAAACACCTTATCCACTAGCGGTGGAGTTTTTCAATGATATTGATGCTCCGATAAAACATTTTACCCTGTGCCAAATGCTGGTCACGCAACAATGCTTGATAATAACACGGAATTTACGAGAATACTGAAAACCGAAATACTTCCAAAAATCTCAAAATAAATATCGCATTATTCACTCCAATTTTTGCATAGAACTCCTATTGTATTATGAAGCATTGTATGTTACTATCAATCTAATACATAAAATAGAGGAGTAATTTGCATGAAAAAATTGGTTTCGTTAGTATCAGTAATCGCAAGCCTTGTAATTATGACAATGTCATTTTCCGCAGCAGGAACAGATGCTTACTCGATTTACAATCAATCCCAGAAAGCAATGGAAAAAGTTAAATCCGTTGAAATTCGCGGCACAAGCAAAGCAAGCATGGAGCTTAATGGGCAGAAAGTAGAAGTTACAAAACAGAACATTACTATTAAAACAATAATGTCAAGCGGTAACAAGCTGCAAATGGAAGCTCACACTAAAGATGCCAACACAGGCGATACTGAAGATATGTTCTATAAAGACGGATTTCTTTATCTAAAAACCGCAGACCAAAAGACCAAGCAAAAAATGGATATGAACGAAGTGCTTGCAACCGCTAACGCACTAAAATTTGATGCTGGAAAAGAAACTTTCAAGACCGCTACTGTCGAGAAAGTCGATGGCGGCAACAAAATCAAATTCAAGATTAAGACTATCGAACTCAAAGACGAAGCAGGAAACTCGATTGTAGATATGCTGAAAAAAGAATCACCTGATGCTAAAATCGAAATCGGTGATATCAACTATTCCATGACTATAGGCTCCGACAATATGGTAAAAAGCTATTCCACAATAATGAATATATCAATGGAAGTTGAGAAAATTCCTGTAAAAGTAATAGTTAGTGGCACAAATAATGTTTATTCCATAAATACTGTAAAAAACATTAACTTCCCTACCGATTTGGCATCTTACAAAACAGCGAAATAATACATACCCTCACATAAAAAGCAAACGGAAGCAGCACTGCCACTTCCGTTTGCTTTTTTATTCCCTATGTACAAATAACCGCTGC
>JAVBKH010000069.1:0-3691 GCA_031554155.1 Oscillospiraceae bacterium | reverse complement strand
TTTGGTCTTTTTCTCGTTTGATTTCCAATAGAACCTGACCTCCTGTCATTTATCGTTTTTTGGCGATACGCGGATTATCTTTTTCGGTGCAACATATAAAATTGGAGTTTTCGGCTTCGAAAGCGTACTCAATTTATCAATATAGTCACCCTATAAAATTGGAATTGGGTCTAAAATTATACGTTTCTCTCTATTTTTTTCCCCATTAAGGATTCTTATTGACCACTCAACAGCTTCCTTGCCGCCTGTATGCCTAAAAAAGGTAGCGACTAAAACTTTCTTTTTTACCAGCAATGCGCCCTCGTTTTCCAGCCCATCAACTCCAATAAAATCTATGCCGCTTACTCTAAGTTCGCCTGCTGCAATGCTTGCGCCCAACGCCATTGCGTCGTTATGGGCAAAAACTACATCGACGTTTTCAGATTTTATCAAAAAATCTTTCATGCGCATTTCTGCGGTATCGCGAAGCCAGTCGCCGTCTAAAACGCCAACAACTGTGATATTGGGATTTATTTCAAGTGCCTCTGCAAAGCCTTGAGAAATTTCTTGCGCTGGTGGGGATTCTTTGTTGCCCGCTATTTCTAGCACATTCCCGCCTTTATCGCCTAATAGCTTGCTAATTCGCTCGCCCGAAAGCGTCCCGATTAGCTTGTTGTCCGAGCCAATAAACAAATCGTAATCGCCGCCTTTTATATCACGGTCAAGTACAATTACAGGTATTTGCTCATGTACCTTTGAAATTATCGGTTCTAGCTCATCAGCCTCATTTGGCGAGATAATCAGTAAGTCAATACCAAGCCCAATTAAATGCTCAACATCTTGGATTTGGCGAGCAGAATCACCCGCAGCGTCGCTGAAGACAAAGCGGGTATTTTTCTGTTTATCCCCTTCCGCCTTTATCTCCTCGTAAAGCGCAATTCTCCAAGGTTCAACCAAATTTGCCTGACTAACCCCAATTACATACTGATAGCTTGGCTCAATTGCGATAGTATTCTTTGGCTTGCAGCCAGAAAACAAAATAAGGCAAGCAAGAAATAATAAGATTATTTTGCGCATACAAAATCCCCTAGCCTAAGTTTTTTGTCCGATATTCCGACGGCGAAACGCCGACATGTTTTTTAAACACTGCACTAAAATAATGTTGATTGGCGTATCCTACCTTTTTGGCGATAAGTGCAAGCTTCAAATTTTGTTGTGCCATCAGCCGCATTGCTTCGTCCATGCGTTTTGCAGTTAGATAGTCAACAAAGTTTGTTTGCAAAGCTGTTTTAATAAGTCTAGATATGTACGGCTGACTTACGTTTAATGCTGACGCCAATCTCTCAAGGCTTAAATCAGAATTGTGGAAATTGCTATCAATATACCGCTTCATTTCTTCAAGCAAAGGGCTTGCGTTTTCAAGCTCTTCAAGGTGGGATTTTAACAAACTCATGCAATGTGAGACCTCATTTGATGATAAAACTTCCGCACACTCAATGCGACAATGTACGTGCAAATGCCGTTCAATCACGGTGCACATGTCGTTAAGCATCTCAGAAGTGGGAATTATTGCGGTTATTGCAGCGCAACAATCCTTTTCATCTTGACTGCAAAATACAGCGTCATATGGCTGCAAAAGCTCCTCGGTGATATTGGCAATGCCGTAAAGCAAAAGTTGCTGTTCATGCCTTGCAAGAATATTGCCATACTTAAAATTCGCCTTAATTAAAGTCAAAAATGCAGGCCTCGGCCATTTAATTCCCCAAAAAAATAGTTCCGATTGAATTTGTTCTGGCTCTAGTGTGCCGTTCATCCATTTTTGTGCAAAAATATTCCACAATGCGGTATGATTATTCTCTATATGGGATATTGCTTGCTGACTCTTTGCGGTCTGTGTTTGTTCCTGTTCAATCTCATCAATGGCTAACTGTAAATTTTCACGTAGCTCTGCGTCGTTTATGGGCTTCAACAAATACGCGAATGCACGAAGCGAAACACTTGCCTGCGCAAAGGAAAAATCATCAAAGCCTGTTATTACAATACATTTCGTCTTTATTCCGCTTGCTTTGACCTCCGACAAAAATTTTAGCCCGTCCATATGTGGCATGTTGATGTCGAGCAGCACAATGTGGGGTTTTAACTTGAGAAATAGCTGCAATGCGGCGTTGCCGTCGTTTGCTTGGGCGCAAATCTCAAGTGGCAAGCCAGATTTTTCAATAAATTTACAGAGACCTCTGCGTATTTTAGGCTCGTCATCTACGACCATAATTTTCCACATACTCTCACCTAACTTTCTAGCTGACTTGACATAAGCGGGCAACGTAGCTTGCTAATCGAGCCGCCGCCTTGGTTTTCGCACAATATTACGCCAAAACTTTGACCATAGTGCATGACTAATCTTTCGTTGACGTTAAAAACGCCAAACCCAATACCTTTGTGGCGTTGTTTCAAGCTTTCGTTTAACTCAATAAGTTTGGCTTGTTCTATGCCAACACCATCATCATAAACGTCAATACAAAGCGCATCATTTTGCAAATACACCTTAACTTCAATATGGCCGTTGCCAATTTTCGGCTTAATTCCGTGGTAGATTGCGTTTTCCACAAGCGGCTGAATTATCAGCTTTAGAACAGTCGAGTTAAGCAAGCTTTCGTCTATATCAAAAGTATAGCTTAGCTTTTCTTCATAGCGAATCTTTTGTATGTACAAATAGCTTTCAACATGGGATATTTCATCACGCAAGGAAATAAATTCTTTACCCCTAGAAAGTCCAATGCGAAATAATTTAGTTAGTGCCGCAACCATTTCTTCAATATCTGTGGCCTCATATTCCTTTGCCATCCAGTGGATTGTGTCAAGGGTGTTGTACAAAAAATGTGGGTTGATTTGCGCTTGCAAAGCGTCAATTTCAGCTTTGCGTTTATTTTTTTGCTCCTCGACAACCAAAGACAAAAGCTCTCGTATTTTTGTAATCATTGTGTTAAAGCTGTTGCCCAGCATATCAACATCGTAGGAATCGCTGCCGTCGTAATGGACGTTGAGATTGCCATTTTCTGCTTTAATAATAAGCTGTTGCAATCTGAATATTGGCTTTGTTATCGTCCGCGTCAAAATCAGCGCCGTGATTATTCCGAATAAAAGCGTTAAGGCGGCAACAACCACAATAACCTTTTGCAGTGTAACAACTGCGGCAGGCTGCGAATTATTGAGAAACATGCCTATAGCTTTCCAACCTGTGTAAGATGACGTAGAATACAAAAATGTCGCATCATCATCGCCAATTTGCGCGACAATCGGCTCGTTTTTTTCATTATCGAACCAAGCTTGACGAACCCTGTAAACGAGTGGATTTGTCGGTGTGTACACAACCTCGCCCTGTTCATCTAGAATAAAAATTGTACCCTTTAAGCCAAGTTTAAGCGTTGACAAAAATGTCTCAATTTCTGACAGCTTGAGGTCAACGGAAACTGTACCTAGCAAGCTGCCGTCCACTGGGTCAAACACGGCTCTTATGAGCATAACAACATCGTTGTTTGAATAATTCTTCCAGTTTCGCAGGTTGCGCCGAATTGGCTTCGACAATATTTTTTGATGTTCTGGCGAGTTTACCGCCGCTTGATACCACTGTTCCTGTGTTAGCAAATCCTTTTGCACACGATAAAATTCGTTTGAGACGTAACGACCGTTTTCGCACGAAACTAAAATTCCGTTA
>JAVBKH010000259.1:0-14402 GCA_031554155.1 Oscillospiraceae bacterium | reverse complement strand
CAATCATCCCTTTCATTGTTCAGTTTTGAGGGTGCGACAAGCTATTGTTTGCATCTCTTTGAGCACCATTAGCTCAGTCGGTAGAGCACCTGACTCTTAATCAGGGTGTCCAGGGTTCGAGCCCCTGATGGTGTACCACTTTGGCCCGTTGGTCAAGCGGTTAAGACTCTGGCCTCTCACGCCAGCATCACGAGTTCGATTCTCGTACGGGTCACCACTGCCAAGCGGGCTTGGCGATTAATCGGTGTTAATGACGCTGAGGTTCCACCTGTTCCCATTCCGAACACAGAAGTTAAGCTCAGTTGTGCCGAAAATACTTGAGGGGCAGCCCTCCGGGAAGATAGGTAGGCGCCGGTACTAAAAAAGACCAGTCAATTTGACTGGTCTTTTTCGCGTCTTATTTCCAAATTAGATAGACATATTTGACGCCTGGTGCATTGTTTTTAATTTGAAAGCCGTCGACTCCGCCTGGCGAATAATATTCTACGGTGAAACCATCTGCGTTTAACGTCATGCCAAAAGTTGAGCCAAGCGGCGTCAGGCAACCTGAATTAGATGAAAGCATTTCGTTTAGCCAATTTGCGCGAATTAGCCCGTCGCCCACAGGAAAAATAAAGATGAACTTTGGCTGGTATCCAAGCGTAATTTTTTGCGTCGTTGCGCCGTTTCCAATATAAGAGCCGAGTACAAAGCTCGCTGCGCCGTTCCATGCAATTTTCTCAGATGAAGTCACATGAACATTTGTATTTTCAATGTGATTTGTCGTGGTTGTTGTCATGGTTGCGGCGGTGTTCCACGCGGTTTTTTCTGATGATGATGCGTGAACATTGGCGTCGGAAGAGTGACTAGCCACGGTGTCAGCTAATTCTTCCACCGCCTGTTCACTTGCATACGAGCTGCTTTGTTGTGCAGCTTCAAGCTGCACAACGCTTTGCGAAAGCAGACCGTATGCCTCGTCAATTTTTTGGTTATCGCTGTTGAAATCGTCCTTTTTTGGCTTATCTAAGCCAAGCCATTTGTTTAGCTTTAAAAACGGCGTTTTGCTGCTACTAGGCATAAAAACATCCTTTCCTAGTTAAATAATTTGTCGGCTTCAATGTCGAAGTCCTCCCAAGTGAAGTCTAGTTCGTCCCACTTGTCCCAAGTTATTTCAGTTGCATCAAAAATATCCCAAGTCAAGAAGCCGATGTCAAACTCCGCTTCAAGATGAGCGGGCAGCATTGTGAACAAGCTTGATTTTACGCTGTCAAGGTCAGTGAAATCGCCGATTAAGTTTTTGCTTACAATTTTAAGACTTTCGTCCGAATAATTTTCAACGATATCAGCTTCAAGGCCTGCCGCCAAAATTGAATTCTTCATACCGTTTAAGTTGAAGTCGAAGGGTGCAATGCTTCGGCGATAAAGCGCGAGCGCGCGCCTAGCCTCAATGCTCATACTGGGACGTTCGTGGAGGCCGACAAGCTTTTCGTGAAGAATTAATCCATCGCCTGTGGCCGTCTGAACAAAAGCATCTGTGAGAACTTCGCCAAGAGCAATTCGCAATGCGGAAAAGGCCACCTCATATGCTGCAAGCTCACAATCTATTAAGCTGTTTTGGTGCAGCGCGTAAATCTTGAGTGGCTCAAGGCGCGAGTAGAGCGACATCACCCCACCGCCATTCCGCTAAGAGTGATGCTGCCAGCGCGCAAAACGTGGTCGCTCGCGGGCAGAACATCATTGACTGGCGAGAGAATACGGTAATTGTAAAGCCCGTCGACTTGAAGTAGCTTGCTGCCGATTGACGCGAGGAGAAGTGGAGTGCCTACTCCAAGCTCGTTAATAGTGTTTTGGATTATTTCGTTTGCTTTTTGCGATACTAACGCGAAATTGTAGCCGTCCTTTATTGCGATTTCTACAGAGACTGCGAGATAATCGCGAACAGCAGCGCTGACTTTCACGTCGACATTGATTTCCTTGCGCACATCGAGGTCGCTTTGAATTGCATCAACAATTTCATCTTCCAAGATGTCCGAATGACTTGTTATAACGACATCGACTGTGCCACGGCCGCGCCTGCGAGGTAAAATATTTGCAGAAAAAACTCCCTCATTACTCATTGCAAGGTCGTAATAAAACGCACTATTCGTCCCATTCGAGATGTTTTGGTACGCTGCAATTAATCGACCTCGCAGTGCATCATCATTTTCTTGGTCAGTGCCGCCGAAAAACGGCTCTGAGTTTTTGACGTTCGTGATGCCAACAGCAGGGCTTATCATCACAGTGACGGCAAAAGCCGCAACGTTGCCGATAGTGCCTGCGTCCACTGCTACGGCCGCAACAGTCACTTCGGTTGCGTCTGCAACAAGAGTTGCGTCCTCGCTAGTGACGAACTGAACCTGCGGCTCCGATTTTGTGGAGCAAAGAACTCCCGCAGGAATAAATATGTCAGAATAGGCAGGGGTTTCTCTTGAAAAAGTTAAGCTGCCAATGGCGGGTATTGCCGCCTTGCGGGTGATTGCGCGGGACTGTGCGTGAAGCTCAAGATACTCTCCAGAGCTTGTTTGTGGGAAAATTTGAGCGCGAAGCTCCGCAAGGCTCTCATAAAGCGACGCAGCCTCGGCGGCAAGAACTCGCAGGCGTATTCCAATATCGGAGGCATGGTCGGCATCAAAGCCAGAAAGCTCACGATACCGCGCACGCATTTTTGATAAAATTTCGTCGAAAGTCAAGCTATATCTACCTCCAACTTATATTGGTTTTGTGCAGTGGCAAGCTCAACATTAAGACGTAAAATGTCCATGTCTTTTTGCTCTAGAGTGACGCTTGAAACAAATATTTCGGGCATTGGTAAAAGTGCCTCCTGCGCGTAGCTTTCAGCGAGCTTTGCAAGGTCACGGCTTTTTGAGCCGCACAGCTTATGCAGCTCACTGCCGAGCTTCTCGTCCTCTTTAAAGCTTCCTTTTTTAATCGTCAAACGCAAAAGCGCGCGCTGTATAAGCTCACGCTCGCCCGAAAGCGTCACAGGAATTCCGCGTCCGTCGGTGAAATGGTCGCCGTTTACAAGCAATGTGTCGATGCTATACGCCTCCTTCACTTTCTTGAATTTTGCCATCTTTTGTGATAATCAAGCCATTTAGTGATATCTCACCATTGCTTTTGAAAAGCGCAACCGCGCCGCCTGACGACGCTATCTTTACTTCGCCTTGACTTATTCCCGCATCGGAAGCGATTGAGCCTATACAGGTCTCAACGCCGTCGACATTGAGCATTAGGAGGCGGTCGCCTTCGCAGGGGAGGTAGGCTATGCCACGCGGCGCAACAATGGGTATTGCACGAGTTTCTGAGGCGGCAATCACGCCAAAGTCGCCGTTGTCGGAGTAGCTGACTTGCGCGATAGTTGCAGTAGAATCTAGATTTTTTTGATTTCTAAGTAGCCGAATAATATTGCCTCCTAATCGTAATAGATTGAGCTTGCAAGGGTAAGCCGCGTAATCGCGCCATTTTCAGAGACCATGTGCTCACGCTTTGTCACCATTAAATTCACAAGCTTTAAAAGTTTGTCGTTGATTTCGAATTCTTGTCCAAGCTCGGCGTCTACCAGATTTGGCAGTGTGACGACCACTTGCTCCGACTCAAACATGGAGCGACGAATACGCTGATTAGCGTCAAGCCCAGAGTTATTTTCGTATTCTGTTGAGGGAATAACATAACGGTTGCGAGTACTGTTCGTGCGCTTTGCAGCCGAATTGTTCACCACAGAGGAATACGCGCCGTTTACATCACGCAAAAACACACTTGAAATAATGTTATACGGCGTTAGTTCATGGGAAATTGAAGTGAAACGAAGCCCATTTCCGTTGTTTGAAATAGTTTCGGGCTTGCCAGTGTACCTGCGTTGAACATTCACTTGAGCAGCGGTAACAAACGGCGTGATGCCAAAAAGTCGTCGGGTAAAATACGTGAAAGCCTCCCACGCGCACACGCCTTGGCGCACAGTGTACATGGGCAAAGTGGCAGGTGTTCGTGGGTTGTACATCAAAAAGCCGTGAGGCGCAATAAAGCGATTGAACACAGTCGTCATGTTTGCGGAATAAATCACGCAGGGCAGGGCTTGGTTATCAAGTAACAATGCCCCCGCATTTCGCGCATCAAGCTGCAAAATCATGCCGTTTTGAGATATTGAGGCCTTTTGGTTGTCAATATTCCCCGAAAAAATCAGCTTGCTGTCGTCGTAAACTTTGATGCTTACGATTTGCAGCGGCAAGCTCTCCACTGCAAAAGTAGCGGCGAAACTCACGGCGGGGGAATCTATTCCCGCTGTTATGTGCAGACTTGTGAGGTCTTGCAGCACTAATTCCTGCTTTGCGATGGTTGTCGCATAAACTTTTATATTTGCTGAACTTGTCATAGGGAGGTTGCCTCCAAAAATCGCATGGTGTAGGGAATTATGCGACCGTCGCCGCGAGCGTCAAAGGCAAGCTCAACAAGTCTTGCAGCAAATGGGGCAACTCCTGGAACGTAAAGCATTCCGACGTCGCCGCTTTTTTCACGAAAATCCAGTAGCTGACTCATAGCGGCGGAAAAATTGTCGCCAAAAAAACTGCCGCTGCAAACGACGACACGCGCTTTTTTGCCCATATCCTGCATAATTTCGGCTTTGCCAGGGCAAAAGTGGGAGACAATGTTTTTGCTGTCACTGACAGAAATTTTTTCGGGATTGTGCCTAAAAACAAAGTCGCGAAATTGTAAGCTACTCACTAAAATTCCTCCTCACTCAAAAGCTGTGAGCTGCGCCGCGCTTCAACCTCAAGCTGATAATAAAGGCTTTCTAAAGGGTCTGGATTTTGTTTTGTGCTGCTTTTTTGTAGCGTGGGATAATCAATGTTGGCAGGCGCTTCAAAGGAAAGTGCCATGCCTGTTTGCCGCCTGTCAACATGCTTGAAATCACCTTGCCTAAGCGAAAAAACTGGCGTTTCTGCGTTTGTTCTCGTTGCTTCAAAATCATGCAAATGTGAGTAATCTTGCGTCTCACTGCTGCTTCTGTCTGATTGGCTAGATGAATCAAAATCACTGGATTTAGATTGATTAAGGGTGTAAACAGGCACATCAAATTTCTTTGATTTTGCGTGTGCGTGTTCGAAAGCCGAATCTTCAAAGAGATTTTTTCCTGCAACATTGTTAGATTTTTGCAAACCTGTCAATCGCTCAAAAACTTTGCGGTTGAGTGCGAAGGCATCACCTATATTCAATCAAAGACCTCCTTAAAACTTGTATTAAAGCCAAATTCGCTGTCGTCCAAAATGCTTTCACAAAGTCTTGCAATATCAAGGTAGGAAAATCTTCGAAGAACTTGCCTCGGCCTTAGCAAGAAAGGATAACGGGATAAGCTTTTTAGGTGGTCGAACAAAAAGACGGAGTTATATGCGATAGCAAGAGCGTCCATCGGCGTAACCCCCCGCTTTGCAAGAGCGGGGAGAAGCTTGATGCTGCGCCGAAAGAGCTTGCTTTCTTGGGTTTTACGTGAGCTTTCAGCGTTTGTTTTCACTATGCTGCAAGCTCCATGCGCCTTGCTGCAACGATTGCTACGGACTCAAGAATCACGTTGCCAAGCGCGCCGTTTTCCTCAATTTTTGCCCATTCGCAGCCCGAATAAATTATCTTGCGGTCAGGCTTCACAATGACCACGTTAAAGCCAGAGAGCGCGTAAAAGTCGATTCCGTCGCCGAGAGCAGCGCTCGACACCGCAACGCGAGTCAGCTCAAGAATATGCTTTTGCCGACCGCCGACAGTTCCGACAGGCTCGTTTTGACCAAAAGCCTCAACATATTGGCTGTCGCGGCTAGTTTGCGCGCGGTAGCTTTGCGCAACTGCAAGCTTTTTGCCGTTGATTTCAATGTAAATATCATTACTTGTTGGAAAGCTTAACAAAAAATCCCTCCTAAACTTGGATATGAGTTGTTACGTGGATTTGGCTCACAACGTGGGCGACTGCAAAGCTAAGCTCAACAATCAAAACGCTTGGGTCAGTGGAGCTTGGGTAGCAATGAGGCGTGGCAAAGCTCATGAGTAAGCCATCGCTTTGTTTTTGAGCGAGAGTAACCACGATTTGCGAGCGGATACTTTCGATTGGTGAGCCGCTTATTCTGCCGCCGCGAAGCTGAATTTTTAGTGCAGCGCGAACAGCCGCCATAACTTCGTCGATGATGAGTACAGTGTTCACACCAGCCATGCTGCGGTCGGGTACGCCGCCAGTTTTTGTACGAGTAGTAAGCGCGCGTATACACTCAACGCTTCCGCCAACGCTTTCAAATACGGTCACGCCTGCTTCAAGCAGAGACTGGATTTGCGATTCTGGCAAAGCATCGGGCAGTGTGAGCTGCGGGTAGGCTTCGCCGTTAAAATTTGCAGCAGCGTCGCCTGCTGCAAGAATTTTCCCTGCAAAAGCGGCAGCCGCAATAACTGACGAACAAGCACCGCTAATTCTTGAAAAAACTTTTGGACAAACGAGCACGATACGCTCGCAGTTTAACTTTTGCGCAGCAAGAGTGGCGACTTCAGGCACATCAATGCCGCAAAATCCCAAACATTCGCGCTGAATCTCGCTATTTTTTTGCACACGGGATTTTAGCGCAGCAAGGTCGTCGTCCTCTGATGCGTCGGTGATGATTGCGCCGACGTTTTCGGTAGTTTCAAGCAGATTGAACGCGTCTCCGTAGCTATCCCCAACAGGAACAGCCAGAACTTCGCGAACACCGCTTTCAAACAGCGTGGCAATGATTGAGCGCATGAACACGCCGTCACCGTCGGGCGAGAAAAACTCGCAAGCTTCCTTGTAGCTTTTGTAGCTGTAGAGCTTCATCGTCTCGCCGCCACTCGATTTTGCGACAACTGCTGCAAATTTTGTGGACAGGGGAGTCGCATACATGGAGCTTATATCATAGCTTGAATAAACTCCAGGCCTTTGATTTTGTATTGTCATAGCTTGGTCTCCTTTAAACAAATCTCGTTAAACAGTCGCTCCTCTTGGCTTGGAACAACCCATGCAGACTTTATTTCGGCAGATGCTTCGAGGATAAAGGCCGCAGTTTTAGCGTCATATTGCGGCCTTTCGCATGTGATTTTCTGCAAACTAAGCCTGCTAAAATCAAAGAGGGCGTTGCAAAGCCGCTCAAACAGCTTGCTGCACTCCAAGGCAGTGGGGCAAAAAATGCCGAGCCGCAAGCTTATAACGGCAGATGCGCCATACAGTGGCGACGACCCGCCAAGATACCCGCCAAGCCCCGCTGAAACAAGCTCAACGCCGCCCGCTTCCACAGTGATAACAGGCTCGCCAAGAGGAAAAGCGCGCTGCTTTTCGGGGTAGGAGGCGACGATTTTCGTCGCCTCAAATGCAGCTAATCCCGATAAATATTCGATTATTTGGGTTTTAAGCTCGGTCAAATTTTCGATTATACGTCAGCCTCCTGCTTTAAAATGAGGACACCCTGCCTGTAAACAGTCTGGCCGCGAAAGCTTTGATTTTCAATACTTTCAATGAGGTAGCTTCGGTTGTCAAACTCAATCGTGTCACCAATTGCAAGTGCGGCAGTCGCGCCGCAAACCTCCGCGTAAAATGTGTAACGGCTGAATTTGCCGAGACCGATTTCGCTGTGGCCGTCGCCGCTTAAGTTAAGTGGCTGTATACTTGCTGCAAATGTGGCGTTGTCCGCGTTGGGCAGGCGGGCAATGCAACCAATTTGCCGTATAGCTCGTTTAAACTGGCTGTTCATTCGTCATCACCTGTTGCAACAAAGGCAAATCCTGTCGGATTTGAAATGAGGTCTGCAATCTCCGACATGAAAAAGTCGCGGGTTGAGGTTGCGTCTAGCTCATCGCCAGAGCTTTTTATGGCAATGTCGCCTACGCGAATTTCCTCCGAGGACGCGCCACCTCTCGCAGTGAGCAGGGTGTAGTTGCAGTAAGCGCATGCCGCCGCCGCAATGCAAAGCCGCTCCATATTTCGGGAAATATCAACGTTTGGCTTTAGCAACGCGAGCAGTTGTGTTTCTGCAAGGTCAACAAGGTTGCTCCATTTTGGCAAATCAAGGTCGGGAATATCAGTGAACATAGCAAATAGCGCTGAAATACGCTGTTTATCTAGTTTCATGCGCACCTTACTTTCTCACAAGTACTTTTACAGCGTCAGGGAAAATCTTGCTAAAGCCCGATATTGCGGTGACTGCGGCGCGTTCAAGCTGGCTATCAATCAGCTTGTCGTACTCGACTGTTATGCCGCCTGCCGTGACCATTTCAAGTGCAAAGTTTTTGTCAAAAGCAATGGCGGTTTTTGCAGGAACGGCGTTGCTTTTGATGAGCTTTGCGCCAAGTGGGGTTGTCAGCGTGCCCGTGGCTTGGAAGTTTAGCCCGCTTGCAGGGTCTTGGAATTCGCTTAACTTGAGCAAATCAAGCATCATGTCGGGGGAAACAAGCAGTGTGTTCATCTCAAATTCATCGAACATGCCCCAAAGTGCAAGCAAATCCGAGTATGCAACAGCGTCGCCAACAGTGGTGATTTTTGTAGCTACGGGCGCAATCCCAGGGCCGCCAAGCAGCACAGTCACAGCGTCTTTAAGCTGTGCTTTAGCAATGTATGCACCAATTTGCTTGAGCGCAACGGTGAAAACGTCAACACGCTGGAACTTTATTGCCTCGTACGAAGCTTTGAGCAAGCGGCCGCGTTTTTTTAGCTTGACAAGCTGCTCGTTTAGCGTGATATTCGTCTCTGGAATTGCTGTGCCTTCTGCGATAGCGACGGAGTAGTCGCCGCTGTCAAGGTCGGTAGTGATTGAGCGATAATCCATGGAGGCAGTCTCGGTTTTTGATGCAATTATTTCTTCGAGAATTCCTGCGTCAACAGCGCCTTGAGCAACTGCGCGGGAAACGTACTCGGGGAATAACGCAGCCGAAGTGGAGGTCTGGAAAAACTTCGAAATCATGTCGGAGGACGCGCCGCCCACCTTAATGTCAAATCGTTTTAGCTGACGCTGAAAAGCGTCGAGACCAGAAAGCTCGCTGCCTGCGTATGCTTTTGTGGGGTCAAGCAGCTCAAGATTGCGGGAAAAACCGCCGTCTGCCTTGTACATGTCCTTGTTTAGCTTAATATTTTCATAATTCATTGAAAATCCTCCTAAATTTTGAATTGATTGTCTGTGGAAAATGTGGTCACTTGAACGCGGGATGCAAGCTGTGGTGCGATTGGGTAGGCTTTAGCCGCAGACTTTGCAAAGGACTTTTGCAGCTCCAAAAGCTCTGATAAATCAAGCTTTTTGGCAACGCTTTCCATTGCATTGGCAGAGATTTCTGGCTGTGCCAAGGCCGCAAGCTTTACAACTTCGCGCCGCAGTGAATCCATGTATGCACGGCCATTTTGCGCCATTGCGGCAAGCTCGTCGTATTCTTTTTTAAGCTCATGAAGCTCGAATTTTGTAAGCTCAACGTCCACGTCGCAATCAAAAAGCTTCGTCAGTTTCGTTAATATCTCGCTCCTTTCAAATTTCGCTGTGCCAATTTTCTTTGATTTCTTGGTCACTCCTGCATTTTTTTGGGCAGGAACGGCAACGAACGACCACTCGTAGGCGTCAGTGGGGTTGATAAGCTTGTGGCAGCAAATAACGCCGTCGTAAACTTTGCCCTTAACGTGGATACAAGGCGCAGTTTTTTGGTTAGCACCGCAAATGGAGCACACAACTTGCTCAACGGAGCAACCCACGCTGACTTCCTTTTTAATGCCTGCGTCAATTTCGAGAATCAAGTCGGTGTTTTTGTCGCAGCGCACCATATAAGCCCAAGCTTTAAGGGCGTGATACTGCTCGCCCAAGCTGTTCAAACCGTCTTCTGCTATGAGCTTAGTCTCAAAAATTCTCGCAGATTGGTTTTCTGCCTTGGGGTCGTGGTCGAACACGCCAGTCTTGCCGATGAAAAGCTCGCCCAAAGCTTCAAGCGATTCCACAGGGAACTGTTCGCCGTCGCGGTCGATTTCGTTGTCGCAGAGAATAACCGAGAACACGAAAACTTTGTCCGCTGCAAGCTCGCGTCTTGTAAAAAGGTTGATTCTTGCAAGCTGCTCGTCGGTGGCAGCCTCACTGCCAATTGATTTTGCTATGGTAATATTTTTCATTCTATGGTTGTCCTTTCTGCGCTTTGCTCCTCAAGCAATACCGCCTGCGCGTTGACATATCGGGCGTTTGCGTTTTCAACCTCGTCCTGCAAATTGATGTCGTCCCATTGGACGGAAAGTCTGTCCGTAAGGCCGCGAAATCGCATGAAAAGCTCGCAAATTTTTAGGATTACGCTGTCCATTGAGCGGCGGTAGCTCTCAAGCTCGGAGGTCAAAATGTCCGCCTGCTGTGAGCTCATTCGCTCGGTGCTAGACCAGTGCAGGCCAAGCATGAATGGCGGAATGCCAAGCTTTGCCACGATTTGCTCAAGCATTTGGCGGACAGGCATCTCGGTTTCAATCATCTGGTTGTCCGCGCCTATTACTTTGATGTCCACGTCGCCGACGGCAACAAAATCTTTTACAGAGCCGTTGCTGCTGCTTTGCATCGCGCTTGACCATTCCGTCGCGATTGAATCTGCGATGTCACGGGCATAGGCTTTGTCAAGGCTGCCATTGCTAGGCTTGTAGGTCACAGCATAGCGTAGGTTGGCAATTCGCTGAAAATTCACGCTCATTGAGTTATAGATTTTCATAAGAATATTTGAGACGAAGGGCAACGAGCGCAAAAGGGAGACTCCGCGCAGACTGCCTGCGGGCGGACAAAGTGGCGTGAACAAAACAAGTTGTGGGTATTTCACAGGCGTGAATCCGCCGTCCTCGCTCACGCAAATCTCAACATCAAGGGCAGTTTTGCCGCTGCGAATTTGCACATCGTTTAGGTTGGCATTGTAAAGCGCTGCAATGTCGTCGCCCTCGGCAGTCAAAACAATTTCGCCAACAGCGTTGCCGTAAGTCAGCATACTGTCGAGATGTGTCGAAACAAAGCTGCTAAGCCCGCTTGAACATGCGCCCACTTTGACATTGCGGGCAAAATCGTCGAGCAGCTCTTGATTTAGCGGGTTTTCGCAAACGACGTGAAAACCGCCAGTAAGTCTCACAATTTTGTCAAGAGCCGCGTCAATAATCGGCAAGCTCTCGCGCATTGCGGCATAAAGTCTGCAATCGGGTGTCATGAGGGGAGTGTAGTCCGCCCAAGTGACAAGCGTGTTCGAGTCGCTGCGGGCAGTCTGCACCGCGACGACAGGCTTTTTATAGGAAAATAAATCTTTAAAATTGATAATAAATTCACCTCTTTCTTGGTGCGTTGCTACCTTGCTACGCCCTTGGCATAAAACCCAATTTCTTCACCACCAAAAACATAAGTCGAAAAATAGCGAATTTCGTCCATGGCGTGGTCGTTTTCTTTTTGCGGCACATCGGCAACAGCGTTCAAATTCCAACGGTAAAGGGAGAATTCGCGCAAAGTATCTTTGCAGCTTTTGTGAAATTTTAGCTTGCCGCCTTTAAGCGCCGCACTAACGATTCTGATACCGTCTAGCACATCGTTTTTAGCTGGCATAACATTCAAGCCACCACGCCGTCTAAGGCACTGAATAAAGCTTGAGGCCGAGGGGTCGACCAAGACCGCTTCAATTGGAAGAGTGCCCGCAAGCTTTTGCAGCTCGTCGGCGTACTCCTCGTCGGTTTTGAGAACGCCAGTCACGCGGCTTGCGTGGTAGTATTCGCGCAAACGATACCAACAGCCGTCTGCGACCCCCCAAAGCCCAAACGAGGCGGGATTAACTGTGCCATAGTCGCAGGATATGATATACCTTGTGCAGGTTGGAGACTTTGTGAAAACGTGTTTTTTCTCCGAAAACATAGGATAAACTGCGCCATGAGCTGCAACCCACTTGCCTAAAATGTAACGGTCGAAGAATGCGCCCGAATATTGGGCTTTGTAGCGTGCCAAAATTTTTGGAGAAAGCGAGGGATTGTCCTCCATTGAAAAATGCAGATAGTACGCGTTTTTTTTGGCAGCTTGCGAAATCCATTCAGTGTAAAACCAGTGTTGTGGGTGTTCGGGGTTGCAGTTGAACCAAAATTTTGAGCCGTCAACAGAACAGCGCGCCAAGGCTTGCTCAACAAACGAGCGCGGCATAAGAGCAACCTCGTCCATGAGAATTCCCCCAAGAGTCACGCCTTGAATCAAAGCGGCAGAGCCTTCGTCCTTGCCTCCAAAAAGGTAAAAGCGGTTGGTTTTGCCTTCAAAGCTGACACTCACAACCTCCTGCGAAATTTTATAGTCGCAGTCAAATCCCATTTCGCCAAGGGCCTGTAGTAAAGGCGTGATGACGTTGCGCCGCAGAGATTTCACAGTTTTGCCGCAAATTCCAAAACTGTGCGCATCAAAATGTGCGGTGGCCCACGCCACAAAGGAAAGAGAAAGGCAAAGTGTCTTGCCAGAGCGGACTGCGCCGTCGCAAATGATAGCGTCATAGTTTTTATTCGGGGAATTATCACACCACCAAGTTAGTGCAGCAAGCTGTTTTTTTGAGAATGTACTAAATCGCATCGGCATCACATGCCGATTTTGCAGCGGACTCCAAAGCTCCGTAAAAGCTGCTTGCTGCGCTTTGTCCGCCTTGATTTGTCTGCGCCGCAAGCAGCTCAAAAGCTTTAAGCCTATCGTAAAATTTAATTTCGAGACAGCCCTCCTTGTTTTGTTTGATTTCCGAAACGCCGAATAAATCAAGTTCATTGATGCAGTTTGTGTCAAGCTCGTGGATTTGTACAAGCAGGCGAACAGCGTCGTTTATGCGACCAAACGCAAGCTTGCGCAAACCTTCAAGCGCGCCGAACTCGGCAGATTCTTCTGTGTTTTGCAAGAGGATTTCTGCGTCCGAGAGTAACATCTCCTCAAAAGGTAGTAATAAAAGAGCTCTTTCATCTATAATTTCAAAACAAAAAATCCGTCCACAAAAAGGACGGATTTTTTAAAAATTTAAAAAAAATAAAATAGGCAGCAACTTTTTCGAGTTGCCGCCTATAAGGTGCTTAGATGTATTTTTAGCTATAAAGCTGATTTTGCTTATTTAAGAAGCTGAAGAACTCCTTGAGGAAGTTGGTTAGCTTGAGAAAGCATTGATTGTGAAGCTTGTGAGAGAATGTTGTTCTTTGTGAATTCCATCATTTCTTTGGCCATGTCAACGTCACGGATTGAAGATTCAGCGGCCTGTAGGTTTTCGCGTGTTGTGCCGAGATTGTTTATTGTGTGCTCAAGTCTGTTTTGGAGAGCACCAAGGTCAGCGCGTGTGCCAGAAACTTGGTTGATTGCGGAATCAAGAACATTGATTGCGGTGTTTGCATCTTCTCTTGTTGCAACGCTGATACCTGCAACGTTGCCCTTATCGCTGCCGATAGCGCCGCTTGCCATGCTACCCACGTGAAGCTTAACTTGTTGGTCAGCCGAGCCGTTTGCGCCAATTTGGAATGTGAGCTTAGATGCGTCGTCTGCATACATTGATGTTGCGCTTACAGTGGTAGGTGCAGTGTCAGCAGCATCAAGAATTACGCCAGTTAATACTGCATTTGCGACGGTGCCCTGTGTTGTCACAGTGCCGACAGAGTTGCCATTGCCATCAAATAGACTTACACTATCGCCAGCGGACGTGGAATAAGTTTTGTCGCCGACTTGAACTGTGGTAAAAGTTACGCCGTCAATTACGCTATTGCTTACGGTGGCTTCTTTTCCTTCAAGCTCATCAGCAAGCGGTGCGGCAAAGGAGAACTCGGAAACGTCGGTTAAGTTTGCAGCTGTACCTTTTGCACCGCCGACAGAACCGTCGAGAAGCTTAATTCCGTTGTAGTGAGTGGAGGAAGCGATGCGGTCAACTTCGTCCTTGAGCGCGGTAACTTCTTTGTTGATGTTTTGACGGTCAACGTCGTCGGCGTATGTACCATTAGCAGATTGAACTGAAAGTTCGCGCATACGTTGTAGAATTGCATGTGTCTCATTTAGTCCGCCTTCAGCGGTTTGGATTAGTGATACGCCGTTTTCGGCGTTCGTGGTTGCCATATCAAGACCACGGATTTGTCCGCGCATTTTTTCAGATATCGCCAAACCAGCAGCGTCGTCGCCTGCTCGGTTTACTCGACAGCCCGAAGAAAGTTTTTCTAAGGTCTTAGATGTATGGGCGTTGTTCACGCCTAATTGTCTGTGTGAGTTCATAGCTGGCAAGTTGTGTTGTACTACCATTTTTGTAGCCTCCATGTTTTTTTAATTATTTTTTTAAAGGTGTTCCGATTGCAGGAGCTAATCTTTAGCCATCTGTTCTCGGTGTCGCAGTCATCTCCGCAGAAAGATAATCCGCGAGGTGTTTTCGAGACAGTCTTTCCGTCTCTA
>JAVBKH010000051.1:0-12667 GCA_031554155.1 Oscillospiraceae bacterium | reverse complement strand
GTTCCCGCCGTGTGCCTCGAGGAAATCATAAAGAAGATTGACTCCCAGCACATGCGAAATCTAAGGCGCATCAACAGCGCGGGAGACCGCGAGCGCCGCGAGCTTGTAATGAAATATCTGCATGAGAGCGATTTGGAGCTTAGATGTGTGGTGGGCCACACCACCGTCAACCTCAGCGATGTGCTCTACCTGAATGGGGGCGACGTCTGACAACTGGGGAAGCCAGTTAACGCAATGATTGATTTAAACGTGGGCGTGTCCTGCTGGTTCCACGGCAAAATGGGAGTCCAGCGCGGCAAAAAGGCCATACAGATAAAAGAAGTCCTTTAAAGTGGGGTGAGAAACAATGAGCGCAGATGCAAGCGGCAACGAAATATTTTCGTCAATGGAAGTTGATACCATAGGCGAAATTATGAATATCAGCATGGGCTCGGCAGCAACTGCTGCCTCCACACTGCTTGACAACAAGGTAATAATCACGACGCCTGTTGTTAAGGTGGCATCTTTCGATGAGTTCCAAATTTCAAAGCTAGAACCCGCAATTGCGGTTGATATAAAGTATGTTGAAGGTATTTCTGGCTCAAACATTCTAATTCTCAAAAAGGCAGACGTTCGCACCATTCTATCATTGATGATGATGACCGACATGCCAGAAGATTTTGAAATTGATGAAATGGCCGAAAGTGCCGTTTGCGAATTGATGAACCAGATGATGGGTTCATCTGCAACTGTACTTTCCTGCTTTCTAGGTCGAACAATCAATATCTCCACGCCAGAAACTGTAAAAATTTCTGAGCTTGAAAATTTCAAGCGTGACCACTTCGGCAATAATCAGCATATTCTTACAATATCCTTCGACCTCAATATCAAGGACATGATGGAAAGCACGTTCATGTGCGCCATGCAGATTGATTTGGCCAAGGAAATTATTGATGTTTCGCTAAACTTTGATACGGGAGACCCCGAGCCAGAGGCTACGATTGTAGCTCCGCCGCCTCCTCCCACACCAGCGCCTCAGCCGCAGATGCAGCAGCCTCCACCGCAAATGCAACAGCAACCCATGTATCAGCAGCCGATGGACCCCTACTCGCAGATGCCGCCACAGCAGCAGCAAATGCCACCGCAACCGCAACCATACCCGTATCCCCCACAGCAACAGCAACAACCGCCTCCGCAATACTATAACCCTTATCCCCAGCAGCCTTACCCGCCGCCGGGATATGGATATCCTCCCCCTGAAAGAACCGACGCCCCGATTGTTGTTAAGGATTTCAGCTACAACGATTTTAGCGGCGGTGGTGGAATGGGGCGGGACGCGCCCACAAATCTTGACCTAGTTATGGGCGTGCCTGTAATGGTCACGGTGGAACTTGGAAGAACAAAGAGAAAGATAAAAGAGATTCTTGAGTTCGGTACTGGCACCATCGTTGAACTTGACAAGCAGGCAGGTTCGCAGGTTGACGTTATCGTCAACGGACAGCTTATTGCACGTGGCGATGTTGTTGTTGTCGATGACAACTTCAGTATTCGTATCACGGAAATTCTCAAGAGCAGAGATTCTTTGGGAATGGTGTAAAAATCAGTTTAAAGCTTATCAAATATTTATAGGTGGTGCAACAAATGAGTAAGATTCTCGTAGTTGATGACGCGGCGTTCATGCGTATGATGATAAAGGATACGCTGAACAAATTGGGTTATACCGACGTTGAAGAGGCTGCGGATGGCATGATAGCCGTCGAGAAATTCCAAGCAGTTAACCCCGACTTGGTAATGTTGGACGTTACTATGCCCAACTTGGATGGCATAGGCGCGCTAAAAGCAATCAAGCAACTAAGCCCTTCCGCTAAAGTAGTTATGTGCTCTGCAATGGGGCAAGAGTCCATGGTCGTTGAAGCTATTAAGCTTGGCGCGTTGGATTTTATTGTCAAGCCGTTTAAACCAGATAGAATTGCTAAAACTATGAAGGCAGTTCTAGGTTAAGCCTGTGGGAACAAATGTGCAGTCTTTTTACGACGGCATGACGCTCGTGGGTTCTCTGGTTGTGATGGTCGCGGTGGTGGCCTTAACCTACTATGCCAGTCGATGGTATGCGGGTAGAATGAGCAAAACCACCGCAGGTAGACACATCAAAATAGTGGATAGGGTTCCAGTTAGCCCCGGCTGCTCGTTAATCGTTGTGCAGGCGGGGGATAAGTTTTATCTTTTGGGTGCAAGCGACAAAAATATTCATATGCTCTGTGAGTTGACGGATTTTGACCCTACTGCATTGGCAGTTTCCGCTCAAGTAGAGCCGTTTGGTCAGCTATTTAAAGACTTACTGCACAAAGTCGGCAATTCGCCAAAGGATAACGGTACCGAAAAGTGAAAAAGAAATTTTTTAGACTAGGCATTTTTTTAGCACTTACAGCGCTTTTTGCAATTCTTTTATCAATTCCTGCATCGGCGGCAGTTGAAGGGCTTTTGCCTGCACCTGTTGCCCCCAATGCCCCTGTGGTGGGCAATACCCCACCTCTACCCAATGTCGGCGGTGGCGCAGGCAGTGGTGACCCTAATGTCAGCATCTCGCTCAATGGCGAAGGCTCGGACACTGTAAAGATAGTCTTGCTTATGACGATTCTTTCTGTGTTGCCCTCCATTTTGCTGATGATGACATCTTTTACTCGCATAATCATAGTGTTTTCGCTTCTTAGAAATGCTATGGGTTTACAGCAGACACCTCCCAATCAAGTTGTGGTTGGGCTTGCTCTGTTTCTCACGTTTTTCATAATGTCACCAGTTATCACCGACATAAACGAAAACGCATACAAACCCTTTAGCGAAGGCGAGATAAACTCTACTGAATTCCTTGACAGAGCAAAGAAGCCTTTGAGGGAATTTATGTTAAAGCAAACAGTAAATGAAGACCTTAACCTGTTTTTGACGCTCGCCAAAAAGGAACGCCCAGACAATATCGAGGGTTACACCATGGATGTTGTTGTGCCGGCTTTCATGACAAGCGAAATGAAACGGGCTTTTACCATTGGTTTCCTTATATTTATACCATTTTTGTTAATAGACATGGTTGTCTCAAGCGCGCTTATGTCAATGGGTATGATGATGCTGCCGCCTGCAACGGTTTCAATGCCGTTTAAGCTGATGCTGTTCATTCTAGTTGATGGGTGGGGGCTCTTGATTCGAACTCTTGTCGCAACCTACAACATGTAGGAGGAGGCGTTTTTTTGAATCAAAGCCAAATGATGGAAATTATGACAGACGCCTTGATGGTGGCATTCAAACTAATGGCGCCGCCGCTTTTGATTTCGCTTGTTGTGGGTCTTGTTATTGCAATTTTGCAGGCAGCAACACAAATTCACGAACAAACGCTAACCTTTGTGCCTAAGTTGGTGGCAATCGGCATTGCGCTGATTGTGCTTGGGCCGTGGATGATTGACACCATGAACGACTTCACATTCAGACTTTTTGACTTTATTGCAACGTATGCGTAGTCGATGATTCACGCCTCGGAGGTTGCACCTTGTATATTAATCTTGATAGATACCTAGTTTTTCTACTTGTTATGATGCGAATGACGGGAATGCTAATGTTCAATCCCATCTTTTCGCGGCGGAACATTCCCACAATGTTCAACGCAGCGCTTGCATTTGTACTTGCAATAACGATAACAAGCAGCACAACTTTTCCAACGCTGCCAGACATTAACATGTATTCATTTTTTTACCTTACGCTAAAAGAGCTTGCCGTTGGAATTTTTTCGGGCTTTGTAATTCAAATGTTTTTGTCTGTTCTAATCATTGGCGGAGAAATCATTGATATGCAGCTCGGCATGAGTATGTCAAAATTATTTGACCCCTCAACGAATGCATCAATCTCAATAACCTCGCAACTTCTCAACATCATGTTTTATCTTGGTTTTTTCCAGGCGAACGGCCATTTGACACTGATTAGAATGACCGCAAAAACCTTTGACATAATCCCCCTTGGCGAACTTGTCTTCAATAGAGCAAATTTTTATGCAATCTTGGAGCTGTTCTCGCTGATTTTTTTGCTTTCAGTTAAACTTTGTATGCCGATTATCGTAATGGAAGTTATTATCACTTTTGCAGTGGGAATGATTATGCGCGTAATCCCGCAAATAAATGTTTTTGTTGTAAATATCCAGTTCAAGCTGCTTGTTGGAATGCTAGTCATGATAATTATGGTGCCTGCATTCGCCGCCTTTTGTGAAAATTTGCTATCTATTTGTCTAGAAAATGTACAAAAAATATGGCTCAATTTTACTTAAAATATTGTTGGTGTTTTGTGCAAAATTCAGACATATATTTTTGTTATTGTTGTCTTACGACAAATATCTGACCTGCCTAAGGGGGGATGATGATGCCGGACTCTGGTGGTGAAAAAACCGAATCTGCCAGTGCCAAAAAGCGAGAGGACGAACGAAAAAAAGGTAACATCTTCATGAGTAAAGATGTTACCACCGTAGTATCGCTTATTGGCTCGTTTTATATAATGAAGGCTTTCATCATGAGCTTTCTAAAGCAATCTCAAATGAACTACGAAATCCAGATGCAGCGCATGATTGACATAAAAATTCTTACAAGTCACGATGTGATGAATCTATTTGTAGAGTTTACACGCATCTTTGTTGTATCGGCAATGCCTGCAATGCTAATCATCGGCTTTCTCTCAATCCTTGCCACAGGTATCCAGACAAAGTTTTTGTTTACGAGAGAATCGCTAAAATTTAAGCTAAGTAGAATAAATCCGCTTACAGGAATAAAAAAACTTTTTTCGCTCAAGGCAATCGTTGAGCTTCTTAAATCCCTAATCAAAATTGCCGTCATCATCTCAATTCTCTACGGACGCGTAGTCGACATCATCGTCACTTTGCCTCAAGTTATGGACATGGACGTGATGCAGGCTGCGGTTTACACTGGCGACAAGATTATGTCGCTGCTTTTGTCCGTTGGCATAGCGTTTGTGGCCGTTGCAGGCGCAGACTTTTTGTACCAACGATACGACTACGAAAAAGGCATTAAGATGACCAAGCAAGAGGTCAAAGACGAATACAAACAAATGGAAGGTAACCCACAGGTCAAGAGCGCAAGACGCCAAAAGCAGCGCGAAATGGCCGAACAGCGCATGATGCAAAACGTAAAAGACGCTGACGTTGTAGTCCGTAACCCTACTCACTATGCTGTAGCACTTCGCTACCACATGGACGACGACCCTGCACCGATTTGCCTTGCAAAGGGCGTTGACTTCCTAGCTGCGAAAATTGTTGAAGAAGCCGAAAAACACGGCGTCGCAACAATCGAAAATCCACCGCTTGCTCGCGGACTTTACGCCGCTGCTGATATTGAAGAAATAATCCCCGCAGAATTTTTCCAACCTGTCGCAGAGTTGCTCGCTTGGATTTTTAGCACCAAGAAAAACAAAAACCCTTATATAAAGTAATTTGCCGTACAAATATAGAGGAAGGATGATGAAATGAAATCAATTACTAATCTAGTTTCAGTTGCCATAGTGCTAGTCATTGCGTTCATCATAATTCCACTGCCAGTGTTTTTTCTGGACTTCATGTTTATCATAAACATCGCTCTTTCGCTGATGATTTTATTGATTTCCATGTATATCCAAGAGACGCTGGAATTTTCGATTTTCCCATCACTTATGCTGATTACAACACTGATTCGATTGTCGCTGAATATATCCTCTACCAGACTGATTCTCACCAATGAAGGTAAGGCTGGCCAAGTTATCGCTACATTCGGCGAGTTTGCTCTACAAGGCAATGCAATGGTCGGTTTCATCATATTCGTTATCATAGTTATCGTCAACTTCATGGTTATTACAAAAGGTGCGGAGCGTGTCGCTGAAGTTTCCGCCCGCTTCACCTTGGACGCTATGCCTGGTAAGCAAATGGCCATCGACGCTGACTTAAACTCTGGACTTATTGACGAGCAGCAAGCCAAGGTTCGCCGCTCAAAAATTCAGCGCGAAGCTGACTTTTTCGGTAGCATGGACGGTGCTAAAAAATTCGTAAAAGGTTACGCAATTGCGGGTATAATAATCACAGGCGTTAACTTAATCGGCGGTATTATCACGGGAATGGTCGCAAGCACCATGACTTTCCAAGAAGTCTTGAGCGTCTACACTATCGCAACAGTCGGTGACGGCTTGGTTTCACAGATTCCATCACTGTTGATTTCTACAGCAACAGGTATGATAGTTACACGCGCGTCAAGTGAAAACAGCCTTGCAACAGAACTTACCACACAACTTTTTGCAAACCCTATGGCTTTGATTATCGCAGGCGGCGGCATTGGCGCAATGGGCTTGATTCCTAACTCACCAAAGCTGCAAATCTTCATAACAGCGGCTACACTAATTGGACTTGGACTGATAATGCGCTCAAACAAAGCCAAGGTCGAAGCTCAAGCAGCTGGTGGTGGCGCAGCAGGCGGAATTGCACCAGAGGACATTCCCGAAATGCTTAACGAAGCAAGTTTCTACAAAAATATTGACAATGTTTACGGACTTTTGAATGTTGACCCAATTGAAATGGAGTTTGGCTACTCCCTTGTACCCCTTGTGGACGAAAGTTCTGGCGGTAGCTTCATTGACCGCATAGTTATGTTCCGAAAGCAGTTCGCCACAGAGTTTGGCGTTGTTATACCAACTGTCCGCCTTCGTGACAATGGCCTGCTCAACCCCAACCAATACGTTGTAAAACTAAAGGGTGAGGAAGTTGGCAAGGGCGAAATTCTCGTTGACTACTACCTTGCACTTGACCCTGGCGGCGCTACAGACGACGTTGAAGGTATCGACACAGTTGAGCCTGCCTACGGAATCCCCGCAAAGTGGATTACAGAGGATATGCGCGAAACTGCCGAAGTCTACGGCTACACGGTTATTGACCCGTTGTCGGTTATAGTCACACACATGAGCGAGATTATTAAGCAGCATGTTCACGAGCTTCTTAGCCGTCAAGATATATCTACACTGCTCGAAAATACAGCAAAACACAATCCCGCTGTCGTCTCCGACGTTGTGCCAGGCATAATCTCTGTAGGTGATTTACAAAAGGTTTTATGTAATTTACTCCGCGAAGGTGTGCCAATCAAGGACATGGAGACCATTCTCGAAACCCTTGGCGACTACGGCATCGGACTAAAGGACACTGACATGCTAACCGAATACGTGCGACAAAGGTTGCGCCGCACAATTACACGCCAGTACGTTAGCGGAAATGTGCTGAAAGTTGTAACAATAGACCAAGACGTTGAACAGGCCATTTTAGGCAGCATCAAAAAGGGAGAGCATGGAACTTATATGGCACTTGAGCCAGAAAAAGTTCAGCGAATTGTGGGCAATTTAATCGAGGACATCAATGCCATCAAGGACATTGTTGCAGTGCCAATCGTGCTGACCTCACCGATTGTTCGCATTTATCTCAAGAAAATGCTCGACCAGTTTAACCCAAATATAACGGTTCTCTCGTTTAGTGAGATTGACCCCAACGTTCAAATCCAAGCACTTGCAAACGTTCAATTCTAGCCGACATAGTTTCTCGGCAGGCAACAGCTTAGAGGGAGGGAGTGGACACCTATGGCAGCAGGCGTAATGACGCAAAGCACCGATATTGACGCACTATGGCTCGCGTATTCCGAAAGCCGCGACCCTGCGTTGCGCAACGATATTGTCATGCACTACTCTAATTTGGTTAAGATGACAGCCTTGCGTATGCGAGGAACTTACAAAAACTATGCGCAGCTTGACGACGTGGTTAATCAGGGGATTATAACGTTGATTGATGCAGTCGAAAAATTTGATGCGTCAAAAGGGTTCAAGTTTGAGACATTTGCGTCGATAAAGGTAAAGGGAGCTATAATTGATTATATACGCTCTCAAGATTGGGTGCCAAGGCGACTTCGCAAGCTTTCTGGTGATTTGGACGAAACCTACAACAAGCTGTGTACAGATTTAGGCAGGCAGCCAACGCATATAGAAATAGCGAAAGCTTTAAATATAACGACAGAGCAGCTAGACCGCGTAATGGAATCGACGTATAACTTCAACCTGCTTTCTTACGAAGAGGTTGTGTGGCAAAAAATGTCGGCAATGGGTGATGAGCCTGTAACGGACAGCGTTGAGGAATCACCAGAGCGCAAGCTCATGGAAAAAGAATTGCGCGAGCAACTAGGCTCGGCAATAGATTCACTTAATGACCGCGAGCGCACAGTTGTGTCGCTTTACTACTACGAAAAACTTAAACTAAAAGAAATCGCAGATTTAATCGGAGTAAGCGAATCAAGAGTTTGCCAGATACACTCGGCGGCAATAATAAAAATGAAGAAAACCATGAAGGATTATATATCCTACGATTAAGCCTTACAGGAGGTATGTAAATGTTAAGAGGATACTATACCGCAGCATCAGGAATTCTAACGCAAGAGAAAAAGCTCAACACTTTCGCGAACAACATAACCAATGCAAGCACCACAGGATACAAAAAGGATAGCTTAATAGCAGGTGTTTTTGGCGAGCATATGTCAGTTAGAATGGACTCATACCAAAATGCATCAACCCACGATGTTGGGCCTAGCGTATACATGCAAATCATCGACGAAAAATTCACTGACTACACGCAGGGCACATTTGAAACGACACAGCGACCAATGGATATGGCAGTACAAGGCGAAGGATATTTTGTCATCGGCAAAGATGACGGCGAATACCTCACCCGCGACGGCCAGTTTTCCCTTGATGGAGAAGGCTACCTTGTGTTACCGGGCTTCGGACGTGTTCTTGGCGAAAACGGTGAGCTTCATATAGGAACATCAAATTTTAGCGTGGATAAGCAAGGCAACATCTATGCAAAAGCCTTTGACGCAGCCCCAGAAGATGAACCAGAACTCATTGACAAGCTTCGCATCGTCAACCCCGAAGACTTTAAAGCATTTGATAAATCGAGTGACAAACTTTTTAAAGCAGAAAATTACACCAATGTGAGTGGCAAAGACACACAAATACTGCAAGGAAACCTTGAGCGCTCAAACGTGAACATGGCGGAAGAGATGACGAGAGTAATAGCATCTCAACGTGCGCTGCAAAGTTGCAGCCAAATAGTAAAGATGTACGACGACATGGCCGATAAAATAACAACACAGGTTTCAAGAGTATAGTTGAAAGGAACCGTTAAATGATTAGAGGATTTTATACAGCTCGCTCTGGCCTTTTGGCACACCAAGAGCACATGAGCGTTATTGCAAACAACCTAGCGAACACAAACACAGTCGGATTTAAGCCCATGAGGACTGCGTTCTCCGACTTGATGTACCAAAACCTAAACCGTGTGCGCGACGAAAACGTCGCCATGACAGGACACGGCACAAAAATTAACAAGAACGATTTGCTTATGAATCCAGGCAATTTTGAGGCAACACAACGCAACTTGGATTTTGCAATCACAGATGAAGACGGCTTTTTTGCAACAGAGACTCCCGAGGGCAACATTCAATATTCTAAAGCGGGAAACTTTGGACTTAGCAAGGTCGATGACACATATTATCTTGTAAACGGCAGCAATGCCCGTGTGCTCGACGCTGATGGACAACAAATTGAAGTAACTTTTGACGAAGAAGAGAATATGCAGTTTAATCCGACACAAATCGGAGTATACCGATTCCCTAATAAGTTGGGCCTAAACGCAGTCGATGGCAACTCATTTTTGCAGACAGGCATGTCTGGTGAGCCAGAAGCCATTGAAAATCCCAAGCTAAAGCAAGGCTTTCTTGAAGGTTCTGCAACCGAAGTTGCAAACGAAATGGCCAACGTTATCGAAGCATCAAAGGCTTTCAGCTTTTCTTCGAGAATGGTGCAGGTCGCTGACGAAATTGAGCAGACAATCAATCAATTACGATAATATTTATAGAATCAAGCAGCAATTATACACGTAGGGGGCAAAATAGTGGGCGATACCTCAAATAATTTTGATTCACCACAGACTACACCAGCAGGAGCAACCTACAGCGCACAATCTGACCCTAATTCCCAGCCCGAAAATGCACCACAAAAACCTACCATATCCATTTTAGTCACTGGTGACGGTCTAACGGCAAAAGTGGAGTTTTCACGCACTGCCACTAATACGCTCAACCCAAAATTTGAAGATATTATGGCGGCACTTGATGACAAGGGCATAACTTACGGAATTGATACAAAGTATATTCAGCATTTGGCGCAGCGACCTGCTTTCGGCACAATGCTTGACGTTGCGCACGGAAAAAAACCCACAGTCGGCAAAGATGGTTACTTGAAATACTTTGTTAAAATGACCAAGGATATGAGGCCAAAAGAACGTAATGACGGCACCATTGATTACTGTGACCTTGGGTACATTGAAGAAGTAAAAACTGGTCAAGTGCTTTGTGAAGTGCACGCTCCCGAAAAAGGCGAAGATGGTGCAAACGTCTATGGAGCCATTTGGGACGGAATATATGGTCGCGCTGTTGATGCGCCAATTGGGAAAAACACGAAATATGTCAAAGAAACTGGCGATATAGTTTCAGAAGTGAACGGCAATGTTGATGTTACGCCAAATGGAATTATAAACGTTTTCGATATACTCACAATACCTGGAAATGTCGATACCACCACTGGTAATCTCCATTTTGGCGGAGACATTATAGTTATGAAAGATGTTATTTCGGGTTTTAAAATAGAGTCACAGGGCAACATCATTGTAAAAGGCACTGTAGAGGGCGCACATGTCATTGCGCGCGGCGATATTACAGTAAACCAAAGCATTAACGGAATGAACCGCGCCAGAATTATTGCACAAGGTAACGTTAAATGTAAATACATACAAAATTGCCATATGGAAGTGACTGGCAGCATTTATGCCGACAGTATATTGCACTCAACAATTGAATGTGATGGCTCGGTGGAGCTTACTGGAAGACGTGGAAGCGTTATGGGCGGCAAATTGACGGTTGCACGAGTTTTAAGCGCAGAATCCATCGGAACAGAATCACATTTAGCTACGCATATAATAGTTGCGGGCGGTGGACTTAGCCACAATAAGCGAATTAATGAGCTGAGAAAAATCCTTAACGCACTTGACACCGAGCAAATCATGATGACCCAGACAATGAACTGGTGCAAAGATTTGTTGAAAAAAGGCATTGCGCTAAAGCCTTTTCAAGTAAATGCCTATGAACACGGAAAAGTGCGCATGGACAAAATAGAAGAAGAACGCAAAGAAAACCTTAGACTGCTGTCAGAAAGTCAGAGTGAGCTTGACAAGGTTAACCCAGCGGATTGCTATATAAAGTGTTTCGGCAACATATATCCTGGTGTAAAATTTATGTTCGGAACACAAGCAATGGCTATCAGAACGGAAACCATGCGCAGTCGTGTTTATCTCAACGAAGGTGAAATTAGAGTTTCAACTATATAATTGCGCAAGTGCAGCCTTTGTTTCATTGGCTGCATTTTTGCGAATTTTTTGCGAATGCTTGACTTTTTTGTTTCTGTTTAGTATAATATCCTAAGCATACAACAGTTTCTTGTGGTGTAGTTTGAATATCAGAGCTGTTTGGCTTATAATGCTACTTTCAGATTTTAGTATGAATATTTTTAATAATCAGGGCTTAGTAAGCCTAAATATGGGGCATTAGCGCAGCTGGGAGCGCACCACACTGGCAGTGTGGGGGTCACGAGTTCGAGTCTCGTATGCTCCACCAAAAGAGAATACCAAGGCTTATAAACCTTGGTATTCTCTTTTTTATTTTATTCTTGGCGCACTTGTGGTGAATCTTATTAACATATAATAGCGCAATATGTCGAACCGCGCCGCGTTTATCCAATTAGGCCAATAACATAGATAAAGGGCTTTGTTGCATTTTGTTGCAAAGATGTGCCAATAGTGCACAGGCATAGCTAAATCATCATGTTCTATGCATTGCGCCTACGTATTAGCCTATATGATTTTGAAACCATAACATTGATTTATTCATGAGATTATGGTATGGTTAATAAATATATGATGGCAAGATTTTACCTAATAAGGTGAGCAAATCTTCTACAAGCGATTGAATTTGAACGCTGTAACCAATAATAAATTTTGCGCTTACTACTGGAATTTAATCGTACTTACATTCACAAATCTCAAGAAATAACTTCAAAGGAAATGGTACGACAATATGAATGCATCCCGCTCTAAAAGCTACGCTAAACATGCAGAATCTCTGACATTAGGGTCAATATATTTATTTGTCATTGCAAGTATTGTCCAAGGCCTTATCTTTGTTCCAGGCAATTATTGGATATACAGATTAATCTTCGGTATGATTGCGGCAGTTGTCTCCACTGTGTTATGCCGAGTAAAGTCCTTTACCTCAACGACGGTTGCCTTTTGGTGTCCCATTACGGCGGTCTTGGCTGAAGCTTCCGTAACCTACTTAATTGATGGCGATAAATTGTTTTTTGTTGTTATGATTGCTTGCCTATCAATCGGTCTTGTTTTTGTCAATTATAATTCAATACTTCTATTAGTCTTGGCTACTGATTTGATAGCATTGGTAATGTTTTTTGTTCTCCATATTCCCACTCTTGGTGAATCCGCCTCGACAATAGATATTGTAATGCAGCTAATGACTTTTAA
>JAVBKH010000029.1:0-2560 GCA_031554155.1 Oscillospiraceae bacterium | reverse complement strand
CCAGAAGGCCGCGCGCGGGCAATGGAGGTCATGCGTAGGCACACAACGCTCAAGAGATTCTTGGTTGATGTGCTTGGAGTTGACAACGACACGGCAGACTATGACGCATGTAAAATTGAACATGTGATAAGCGAGCAGACGATGAAAAAGCTTGCAGATTACTGTGAAAAGACAATACCGAAAAAGAGATTGGACTAAGAATCCAATCTCTTTTTTCACCAAAAAATGGCTCTAATTCAATTAAAAGGCAGTTATAAACCAACAATTTACATGCAACAAAATGGCGAGTTTGTGGTATAATTGGTTGCAGAGATGACAAGCTCATTTCTAATTTTTATTTGTCCCAGGGCTTGCCGCCTGACTTTTTTGAAGCAAGAGCGATGTCGCAGATTACTGCGGCGCAAATGCCAGAAACAAGGGAAGCGGGGGCGGCCTCCATACTGCCGCGAAATACGCTCATGGCTCCGAAATAGTTTGGAACATCTGGTGCAATTATGTAAGCGACGAGCCCAACAATGTAAAAGCTTAGCATCATCAGCGCGCCCATCTTGATTGAAGTCTTTGAATAACTGTTTAGTTCTCCGAGTTTTTGAAGTAGCTTACGCATAAAATCTCCTTATTCTTTTTTCTTGGTTCCTATTGCCGATAGTATCACATAATTTACAACTGTTCAATGAAAAAATACTGCCAAAAACGGCGAAAGGTCTTGACAACATGCTTACAGGCATTTCTACTGCATGCCTTTACCCCTTGGAAACTGAAAAGGCGCTGAATTTACTGGCGAACTACAACATAGAAGCTATCGAGGTTTTTCCAAATTGCGAATATGAGATTTCAAAGCCAGCTCTCTTGGAAATGCGCAAAGTTGCCGATGCACACGGAACAAAGATTTTATCGCTGCACCCTCACACAGGGCCAATGGAGCCTATCACATTTTTTTCGGGATATTCACGCAGGTTTAACGACGGCGTTGAATTATATAAAAGGTACTATGAGGCTGCAAATCTGCTAGGCGCGGAGCTTGTTGTGTTTCATGGTGGCGCAAGAATTCCTTGGATTTCTTACGAGGAATACTTTGACAAATTTGGTTTGCTTGTGGAACACGCAGTTCAAAATGGTAGTTGTTTGTGCCACGAAAATGTATCGCGGTGCATTGGCTATTGCTCGCAGTTTTTTAAACAGCTTGCGGTGGCTGTACCAAAAGCCGAATTTGTATTTGACATAAAGCAGGCCGTTCGAGCTGAAGAAGATGTCTTTGATTTTGCAAAAACCATGGGAAACAGAATCAAGCACATTCATTTTTCGGACAACGACGAACACAATAGCTGTTTGTTGCCTGGAACAGGCACTTTCAACACAGCAGAATTCCTTAATGTTGTCACTGAAAACGGGTTTAACGGGGGAGTGATTGTTGAACTATACAGGGAAAACTTTGGTGAGATTGTTGAATTAATCAGCGGTTATCAACGCCTTTTCACTGATATCTCAACGGTACGCAAAAACGCCGAAACTGACGACAGCATTCGACAAATTACGTGATTATTCACAAAAGCTTGAACTGGATATTGTGATAAATGGAAAAAATCATGTCGAAGTTTGTCGAATTATGAGAGATTATTGTTAGTGACAGACCCAAAAATCGCTTTTAAATTACACTATTTTCGTGTATGATAAGCAGGCAGCTTGGACAAGCTGCTGTTGCTAAAAAAGCGATTGACATGTGAGACCTTTTAAAAATATCATTCAGGAGGAACTTTTGATGCAAGCACCAACAATTACCCAAGCACATTCCACAAACACTGAGATTAGGTACGAGCTTTTGACTTCGCATATTGACGATTGTGAACAAATGAGTTATACTACATATGGTATCTGTGTTCGCGACGAGCACGACAACGTTTTGTTGAAACATGTCGATATTTCTACCTCGCGTGAGCAGGTTGAACGCTTTATTGAGATGGTTAAAGAAGGCGATGTCGCCGTGGTACATATTAACGATGTGCTCGAGGATTTTATGGAATAGCTATAAACGGCCTGCCAAGGTGCCTTTGTCGGCCACCGAACGCGACCGACAAAGGAATGACGTTCAATGAAATGCCCATTCTGTTTTCATATTGAAAGCAAAGTTATTGATTCGCGACCCACCGACGAGGGCGGCAAAATTCGCCGCCGCCGCGAATGTTTGGCTTGTGCAAAACGGTTTACCACATATGAGATTGTGGAAACGACCCCAATTATGGTTGTGAAAAAAGACCGTTCCAGAGAAGCTTTTGACCGAGACAAGTTGCTTGTAGGTTTGATGAGAGCTTGCGAAAAGCGTCATGTTTCCATGCAAACCCTTGAAAAATCGGTCGATGCAATCCAAACAGCGATTCAGAACACAATGGATAGGGAAATTCAATCCACGCAAATAGGCGAACTTGCCATGGAAAGCCTAAAGCAAATCGACGAAGTTGCATACGTCCGCTTTGCTTCGGTTTACCGCCAATTCAAAGACATCAACTCGTTTATGGACGAGCTTAAAAATATTCTTGAAACAAAGCAAAATTCTATCAAAGAA
>JAVBKH010000251.1:0-6664 GCA_031554155.1 Oscillospiraceae bacterium | reverse complement strand
CGACGGCAAGATGGTGCAGCCGATTGCTCCACCTGCTGGAGGCGGTGTGGCAGGCCCGACCGTCACACCTGTCATTGATTCACGTAAAATTATCAAGAATATGGATTTGCAGCTCCAAACGCTGACATTTGATTCGGGCGTGGAAAGCATTGCGAAAATGGCCACAGATTTTGGTGGCTACGTGGAAAACAGCTACGTCCAGGGTCGCGAACTGTACAACGAGCGTGGCACGCGCAACGCAAACTTTACGCTGCGCATTCCTGTGGAAAAGCTTGACAGCTTTATCGGCTCAATCGGCGGCCAGTTTCATATAATCAGCAAAAGCCAGAATAGTCAAGACATCACCGATACCTTTTACGATAGCAAAGCAAGGCTTGACGCGCTAAAAGTGCAGGAGCAACGCCTCTTGACCATGCTACAAAGTGCGGCAGAGCTTGAATATCTTTTGCAAGTCGAAAAAGAATTGATGAACGTCCGCTACGAAATTGAAAGCATAACTTCCTCGCTAACCCGCATGGAAAGCCAAGTTAGCATGTCAACCGTCACAATCTATCTTATGGAAGTTGTAAAATACGAAGATGTCAAGGACGTGCCCATAAACTTCGCCGAAAGAATTTCCCTCGCATTTGGCGAATCTTGGAAAAACTTCCGCGACTTCTCCCAAGACTTTGCAGTGGTTATTGTGGCAACCCTTCCATTCCTGCTAGTGCTTGCGTTGTTAATCTTGATTGTGGTGGCAATTGTACGCGGCAACGCCAAAAAACACAGAAAACGCATAGAGGCAATGCAGCTTGCACACGCTCCAACACCACCACATCCAATCCCGCAGACTGAAACAAAAGACGAAAACCCAGAGAAAAAATAAATACTAAACGGGCGGAAGAAAACTTCCGCCCGTTGGTTTTTGCCTTATTCTACTTCGAAAGATTCCTTGCCAACGCCACAAAGCGGGCAAACAAAATCGTCGGGAATATCCTCCCATTTTGTGCCAGCCGCTATGCCGTGGTCTGGGTCGCCGACCTCTGGGTCGTAAACATAACCGCAAATAGTGCAAACGTACTTTTTCATGAATTTTGCTCCTCTCATTCGGTGGTTTATCTTTTGATAGACGCACGATAGCCACTGTAGGTTATCGAGTCGCCATCTGCGTCTTGCATGTCAGTCGCAGTGCAGAGAAATATCGTGTGGGTCCCCACGTCAACAGCGTCGTACACTTCAAGAGAAAATGTGGCGGCAATTTTTTCTCCGCTCAAAACGGGGTTGCCGTTCATATCAAGCTTGTAATCGCTAATTCCATCAAATTTATTCACATCTCTGCCGCTTACAAAGCCAAATCGCTTTACTAAATCAGTGTCAGCCGAGGTGGAGAGCACCGAGACACCCAGTGTCTTTTTATCGCATATCATTTTATGTGTAAGGCTGCTTTTGTTGATTGTAACGCTAAATTTAACAGGCACATGGCTTTGCTCCATCAGTGTGTTGGTAATGCAGCCGTTTAGCTTTTCCGCAGTTCCGACTGCTGCAACGAACAAACCGCACTGGATTTTAAACAACGCTTTACTATCCATTCTTTTCTCCTCTCAGATGTCCTTTTTATTATACACTATATTAGTATACTTTTCAATACGCGGAATGTGCCACTGAAAAAATTAAATGAATATGAACATTACTGCAAATCTTATTATGCCCAATAGCATCACGCAAAGCGTAGAGGTCAACATCATAATGCTGCTAGCTCTGCGAATATCGCGAGGTTCTTGCGGTCGCGCTTCGTACTCAAAATGCAAAATCTGTGCCGACATGCGCATTAAAAAGCCTGCCAACTTCGACGGAATAAAATTGCAAAAATCGGAAAGCTTTGTCGCAGCCATGCTAAAATATCGGTATTCGTGAGTGTCGTGGTCAAGCTTTTCGCGCAATGTCTCAACCGCTTTGTAGAAAACTCCAAGCGCGCCACCGCCAATGGCAATGAAAAATAACGGCGCAACAACGCCACTTGTGGTGTTTTCGGCAACTGTTGCAATTGCGGTTTTTATAATCTCCTGCCTATTTAGTCTGCCCGTTTCTATGGTTGTAATGCGGGAAAGCGCCAATCTCGCGCGGCTCAAATCGCCATGTTCTTCCTTGTTTTCAAGCACATCACAAAGTCGAGCACTGTCTCGCTGTATTTTGCGGGCAGAAATAACCATATAGCAGGTCAACGTCTCAAAAATCAACCATATGTAAATGTTTGCAACCCATGCAACGGCAAGTAAAACTGCCGCACCAAGCAACGAAACAAGGGCAACAAGCAAAACAAGCAGATTGCCCGCATTTCGCTCACCTTGTGGGTTTCGCGGAAAAACGCCGCGCAAAACCTCATCAAGATTCTCGATGAAAGGGTTAAGCAATCGCAATGGGTTTGGCAAAAAAACAGGGTCTCCTATTATAAAGTCAAGCAGCCAACCTGCAAAAAAAGGGATTGTCATAACAAAAACGGGATTAATTAATATTCCTCCAGTATTTACCTAATTCCTAATTTTTCTTTTAATTTTTCGAGAATCCGTTTTGCCGCATGAACATCAATTTCTGTGGTGACAATTCCCGCGACTATCGTGTCGTTTTGCAACACCGTCGGGAAGACAAAGCTTGATTCTTCGCGGCAGTCTGATACACACACGAGTATTCTCTGTTCTTTTGCAGCAACGGAAACAGCGTGATTCACTGCGCGTTGATTTGTTGCAGCGACAAGCAAATCCGTGCCTTCCAAAAGCTCTGGCGCAAACTTTGCGTCAAGCCAAGCGGCCTTGTTCTCTCTGACCAATTTAGCTGTTTCGTCGGAGATTTCAGGCGCAATTATGCGAACTTTTGCACCGAACTTCAGCAGCATTTTCGCTTTGCGACACGCAGTATCACCGCCACCAATTATGGTTGCGTGCTTGCCCTGCAAATCTACAAACAATGGGAAATAAGGCGTGTTTTGTTCGTTCATCACTGCATCTCCATTTTCAAGTAATAAAAACTTGTTAATTTGACATTGAATTTATATAGTGATTTGAGCAATTTACAGGTGTTTATATAAAATAAATCGTGGTATACATTGATTATAGTATAAACATCGTTTAAAGTCAAAAGTAAAGATTATAATTGACAAAAAATACACATTTAAATACAATAGACTACATACTGCAATTTTTCATAGAACGGAGAACCCCATGCTTTTAATAATCATTTTACTTGTTTTCGGGATACTGGTGGGCTTTTTTATTATCTCGCGCGATAAAACGGGCAAGGTACTCAAGGCAATAGGCCGCGCGCAGCAAATTGCAACGATTTCGCTGCTGTTTGTAATGGGCGTTTGGCTAGGCGGAAACCCCGATTTTTGGCGTGACATCAAGGTTACAGGCTTATTTGGCTTTTTGATTGCTCTTGCCACAATTGCAGGCAGCGTGCTTGTAGTGTTTTTGTTTTCAAAGCTCATGCCAAAGGAGGAAAAACTGTGATTTTACCAATTGTTTTTCTCTTGGTTGGCATCGTCTGCGGACGCTTCGTATTTTCGGCTGATTCATTGAGCCACATTGACCTCTGGATTATGTTGTCCCTATCCGTCGTGGTTTTCACGGCAGGCGTGGACATCGGCGCGAAAAAGATTCTCTTTCAAAAGCTTGCACAATATCGCGCAAAAGTCCTGCTAATCCCACTTGGCACAGTAATCGGCTCACTGCTTGGCGGCGTTTTACTCGGCTTTTTCCTTGATATTCCGTTAAACGAGGCCGCTGCTGTTTCGGCGGGTTTTGGCTATTACAGCCTTTCCGCAGGTCTTCTGACAAATCTTGGCGGTGCAAGTCTCGGCGCACTGGCATTCGTGACTAACATTTTTCGCGAGATGCTTTCGTTTCTAATAATCCCGATTGTGGCGAAGTTTTTGCCGCCGTACTGCGCAATTGCACCAGGCGGCGCAACAACAATGGACACAACGCTTGGTATCATTGCGCACAGCACAAATGAAGATGTAACTATCATGTCCATGATAAATGGTGTGATTCTCTCCGCTCTAGTACCACTTATTGTTCCGTTTCTGTACCAACTCTAACACACAAAATTCAATTTTTTTCATATATTGGTGTATCTAATGTTTGAAAGGAATTGATTTTTATGGAAAATCGAGATAATTTGCTTATTGCTGTTGATGCGGGTCACGGCGGTTGGGATAACGGCGCATCGTGGCAAGGCCGCGTTGAAAAAGACGATAATTTGCGGCTTGCTCTTGAGGTGCAAAAGCAATTGAAGGCGCAAGGCGTTGACGTTTTGATGACGCGCGACAGCGACGTTTTCGTCGAACTTCGCGACCGCGCTAACATGGCCAATCAAGCCGATGCCGACCTTTTCATCTCGCTTCACCGCAATTCATACACCGAACAAACTCCCGACACCAACGGCGTCGAGAACTGGATTTATCTCACTGCGCCTGAAAATACAGCAGGCAAAGCCGCCGAGCTTGTCTTGAACGAGGTTGTCAACGTTGGTGTTCAAAACAATCGCGGCGTTAGGCGCGGCAATTATTATGTGGTGCGCAAGACACAAATGCCCGCAATGCTGCTCGAAATGGGCTACATAATTAACGAGGAAGACAACCGACTATTCGACGAAAATCTAGTCGAATACGCGCAGGCAATCGCTCGTGGTGCATTTGCCTATTTTGGTGTGCCTTTCGTTGGAGCTGGCCAGCCTACCGCACCTGTGCAGCAGCCCGTGACCCCCTCCCCACTTCCGCCGAGCCCTGTTGGGCCAATCCCAGTCCAACGTGTAATGTCGGCAGAATTTATGCCGCAAGCGCAAAACCCAAGTGATATGGTGAAAGCGGCGCAAACCGCGCTGAACTCGGCTTTTGGCAGCGGCCTAAGAGTTGACGGAATTTATGGTCCTTTGACAAGGGCTGCCGCAATACGCGCCCTACAAACGGCGACAAACAACGCCTGTGGCACAACGTTGCCTGTCGACGGGATTCTCGGCCCGCAGACAATGGCTGCAATTCCTGAATTCACCGAGGGTGACCGAGGCGAAGGCGTCACACTTGTGCAAATCTTGCTGACTCTTCGAGGCTACGACTCTGGTGCGATTGACGGCATTTTCGGCACAAGAACAAAGGCAGCTGTCCAAATGTTTCAGCGCGACAACTTCATCACGCCAAGCGGCGTCGCTAACCCGCAAACGATTTTGGCTTTGCTTAGATAACCACGCGAAACTATAGAAAAGAGTAATGCGACATAAGCGCATTACTCTTTTTTGTCATCTTTGCTATATAATTCCCATAACGAATTATTGTAAGTTTGCATGAATAGTTTCACTGTTTCCTGCTGGACAAGCTGTCTACGTTAAATATGAGTGTTATTTTACAGCAGCCTTTAGCGCATCAACCATGTCGGTCTTTTCCCAAGAAACGCCAAGGTCTTCGCGACCCATGTGGCCGTAAGCTGCAAGTTGACGATAGATTGGCTTGCGCAAATCAAGGCGCTTGATAATACCTGTCGGGGTGAGGTCAAATACTTTTGCGACTGCATCGGAAAGCTTTTCGTCACTGACAGTACCTGTGCCAAAGGTCTCAACAAGAATGGAAACAGGGTGAGCAACGCCGATAGCGTAGGCAAGCTGAACTTCGCATTTCTTAGCAAGGCCAGCCGCAACAATGTTCTTTGCAACGTGGCGGGCAGCGTAGGCAGCCGAACGGTCAACCTTTGTCGGGTCTTTACCAGAGAACGCGCCACCGCCGTGACGACCGTAGCCGCCGTAGGTGTCGACGATGATTTTGCGACCTGTAAGGCCACTATCACCTTGAGGGCCACCAACAACGAAGCGGCCTGTGGGGTTGACAAAAAACTTGGTGTCCTTGAGCAGCTCTGCGGGAATAACGGGCATGATTACTTGCTCGATGATGTCTTTGCGGATTTGTTCGAGAGTAATTTCAGGCGCATGTTGGTTGGAGATAACAACCGTGTCGATTCTGACAGGCTTGCTGTCCTCATATTCCACTGTGACTTGGGATTTGCCATCTGGACGCAGATATGCGAGCTTGCCGTTCTTGCGTAGCTCTGTGAGCTTGAGCGCAAGCTTGTGAGCAAGAGAAATCGGCATAGGCATAAGCTCTGTTGTCTCGTCGCATGCAAAACCAAACATCATGCCTTGGTCGCCTGCGCCGTTTTGCTCGTCGGAAATGTGTGCCTCTTTAATCTCCAGGGAATTGTCAACACCAAGCGCGATGTCGACAGATTGCTCGTCAATACTAGTGATGATTGCACAGCTATTGCCGTCAAAGCCAGAATTTGCGTTATCATAGCCAATGTCGCGAATAACGTTGCGCACAACTCTTGGGATATCGACGTAGCACTTTGTGCTGATTTCGCCCATAACAAGCGCCATACCCGTTGTAACTGCGGATTCGCAAGCAACACGCGCCATAGGGTCTTGCGCGATGATAGCGTCGAGAACTGCATCGGAAATTTGGTCGCAAACTTTGTCTGGGTGGCCTTCGGTAACGGATTCTGACGTAAATAAATGCTTTGCCATAATAATTTCTCCTTGTTTTTGAATTTTCAAAACAGAAAAGCCCGGTTGAACCGAGCTTGTTATATGTTCCTCATCTCTCGGTTTTATCCGCAGGATTTAGCACCTTGCACACTTGTGCAGG
>JAVBKH010000045.1:0-4742 GCA_031554155.1 Oscillospiraceae bacterium | reverse complement strand
CATTCAGCCAGAACAGCGCGGCAAAGGCTTTGGAAAAGAAATGCTGAAACTCCTTGCGCGAATTGCAGTTGAGCGCGGCTGTGGTCGCTTGGAATGGTGGTGTCTTGATTGGAATTCGCCAAGCATTGCTTTTTACAAATCGCTTGGAGCAGAGCCAATGGACGACTGGACTGTCTTTCGGCTTGAGGGCGATACTCTTGCAAATTTGGCGGCAAAAGGTTAACGTCAAGACCTTTCGCTATAATTTTGAAGCAAAATAGCCATCAATAGGCCAAAAAGGAGCTTTCACTCGCGTGAAAACTCCTTCTTTTTTTGTGAAAATATTTTTTAGAATGAATCCACGGCTGCGCGCTCAATCGCAAGCCCTTTTTCGTAACGCTTCATGTATGCTTGGAAGCTTTGAGCAATTTTGTCGTCAGGCTCAACAATTTCACCCGCATCACCCGCGAACACCTTTTGGGCAAGATAATTTTCCAGTGTTTCGCTATCCAGCTTGTGTTCCATGTATGCAGCTAAAAGCGCAATGCCCCACGCGCCGCCCTCGCCTGCTGTTTCCATAACCGATACAGGAACGCCCATAGCGGAGGCCATAATCTTTTGACCAACGCCTTTTGTTTTAAACAAGCCGCCATGTCCTAGCAAACGGTCAAGCTGTATGTGCTCGTTTTCAAGAAGTAGATTCATGCCAATCTTCAATGTTCCAAGCGTGGAAAATAGAATCGTGCGCATGAAATTCGCAAGA
Source organism: Oscillospiraceae bacterium (assembly GCA_031554155.1). Lineage (GTDB taxonomy): Bacteria > Bacillota > Clostridia > Oscillospirales > Ruminococcaceae > WRAV01. The sequence continues at coordinate 4,000 of JAVBKH010000045.1, read as the reverse complement.
GTCAGATTACTTTCTGGTGTGCGCACAAAAAGCGGTCTGCCTTCTGTTAGGTTCACCATATGCTCACCCGAATAGTAATTGTAGGAAAGCAAATTCCCGCAATCGCTGTCGCCTTCAAGCGCCTTCTGGTAAAGTGCGTCATATAGCGATGCTTTGCTCATTGTTGCGCCCATAGTTTGGCCAATATCACCAAACAATTTTACCCACGCGTCTAAATCCGAGGTGCAGTTGTTGCAGTGAACCATTGCCACTGGTTTACCTGTGGGGGTAGTCACCAAATCAATTTCGGGATATACCTTTGACAACGCCTTTTCCATGACAATCATGGCGAAAATTGATGTACCTGCGGAGACGTTGCCTGTGCGCTGTGCTACGCTGTTTGTGGCAACCATGCCCGTTCCCGCGTCACCTTCTGGCGGACAAAGCTGAATTCCTGCTTCAAGCTTGCCGCTTGTATCGAGCAGCTTTGCGCCCTCGATTGTCAGTGCTCCTGCCTTACAGCCTGCTGTTAGCACCTCGGGCAAGATGTTTTCTAATGTCCAAGAATAATTCTTATCGGCAATTAGCGAATCAAATCGTTTTACCATTTGCTTATTGAAATTATTTGTGTTGCTGTCAATGGGGAACATTCCCGAAGCCTCACCTATGCCCAGAACCTTTTGGCCAGTCAACTTCCAATGTACATATCCCGACAGCGTTGTTAAAAAAGAAATTTCTGGCACATGTGCTTCTCCATTTAGGATAGCTTGATACAAGTGCGCAATGCTCCACCGCTGCGGTATGTTAAACCCGAATTTCTCTGTCAACTCTGTTGCCGCTTGGCCTGTCGTGGTGTTGCGCCAAGTTCTAAACGGGACTAATTGATTGCCCGATTTATCAAACACCAAGTATCCATGCATCATCGCCGAAAAACCGATAGCATTTAGCTTCGTTATAGTTGCACCAAATTTTGTTTCAACTTCTTGCAGAAGTGCTTTATAACTGTCTTGAATGCCTGTCCAAACATCGTCAAGGTGATATGTCCAAACGCCGTCCTCGTATCGGTTTTCCCACCCGTGGCTGCCAGAAGCAATCGGCATGTGGTCAGCGCCGATTAGCACAGCCTTTATTCGTGTAGAACCTAGCTCAATCCCAAGTGTCGCTTTTCCGTCGAGGATATCCTGTTTAATATTGTTGACATTCATTGCCGACATCACCTTTATCATAATTTTCCATTGTAAATAAATTTATGGATAAGACTATTATATTACACTTTGGCTTGCAATTAAAGTTATTTTAAAATTTTGTAGTAAATAAAAAAAGTCAACCTCTCGCCATGAAAATTCCATGACAAAAGGTCGACTACTTTTTTGATATCTTTTCAGCTAAATTAATTTAGTTGACCAATTTTTCTGAATCTTTGATGTCTCTGTTCCGTCATTTCTCCTGCAAGGTCTTGGATTTTTTTTATTGTACTTGTTAGATTGGATTTTATTGAAGCGAAAAGCTCATCATTCTCTGGAATTATTTTTTCTATCACTTCTAAGCCAAGCAAATCTTCTGCCGTTAGCTTTAAGCATTCGCTTGCTTCCTTGACTTTTGAGCTGTCCTTCCAAAGTATGCTTGCGCAACCTTCTGGGGAAATAACTGAATATACGGCGTTTTCGAGCATCCAAACTTCATCTGCAACAGCAAGCGCAAGCGCGCCGCCGCTACCGCCCTCTCCAATTAAGATTGAAATTATCGGAGTTTTTAGGGTCATCATTTCCATAAGATTTTCGGCAATTGCTTGGCCTTGACCACGCTCTTCTGCGCCAATTCCGCAATACGCACCCGATGTATCAATGAAGCAAATCACAGGACGCTTGAATTTTTCTGCAAGCTTCATCTGCCTAAGCGCTTTGCGGTAGCCTTCTGGGTGAGCTGAACCAAAATTGCGCATAGTTTTTTCCTTGACGTTGTGCCCTTTTTCTATTCCAATAACGGTGACAGGCATTTTGTCAAGGTAGGCAATTCCAGCTACAATCGCTTTGTCATCGGCAAAACGGCGGTCGCCATGCATCTCTATAAAATTTTCAAATATGTTTGATATAAAGTCAGTACTAGTAAATCTATCCTTTGCTCTTGCGGACAAAATTTTCTCATAAGCAATCATGAAAAGACTCCTTCATGTGCATTTTTAGCAATTGCGCAATATATTTTCTTTGTCTTTTGCGGTCAACAATATCATCAATAAAACCTTTTTGCAGCATAAATTCCGCTTGTTGAAAGCCTTCTGGCAATTTTTTTCTCATGGTTTGCTCAATCACTCTTGGGCCTGCAAACCCAATTAGCGCACTGGGTTCAGCTAAAATTATATCGGCCTCCATTGCAAAGCTTGCCGTAACTCCGCCAGTGGTGGGGTCTGTGAGCACACAAACGAAAAAGTTGCCAAGGTCGCTATGGCGTTTGACTGCACCGCTTGTTTTTGCCATTTGCATCAGAGAGATAATTCCCTCCTGCATTCTTGCTCCGCCAGAAACTGTGAAGCCCAAAACAGGCAGGCTTTCCCTTGTCGCAAGCTCAAACAATCGTGTAATTTTTTCGCCCACAACACTGCCCATGCTGCCCATCATAAAAAACGGATTCATCACAAACAATGCCGTTTTTATACCTCCGATTTTGCAAGTACCGCAATTTACGCCGTCATTTTCGCCGCTTTCAAGCTTGGCATTTTTCAGTTTTTTGTCGTAATCGGGGAAATTCAAAATGTTGCTTGAAACTAAATCTTTATCAATTTCAACAAATGTACCTTTATCGCAAATCATATTAATTCGCTGTCTTGGGTTCAGCCTAAAATGATGCCTGCAATAAGCGCATACTTTAAGCGAATCTGTAAGCTCGCCTGTTGAAAGATGTTTTTTGCATTTTGGGCAGTCAATCATGTCGTCTGCAATTTCGTTGCCCGCTTTTTTCGCGTCCTTAGTGTTCCCCTCAAGAATGTTCGGCGGTTTTTTAAAAAACATATATATCAAATCCTTTATGGCAATAATTTTGCTAAAAAGTCGGTGGTATAGGTTCCATTCTCAAAGTCTGGCGATGATAAAATATCTGTTTGAAAATCGGCGTTGTGGGTAATCCCCTCGATAATTAGCTCGCAAAGCGACGCCTTCATTTTCCGTATGGCTTCGTCCCTTGTTTTGGCGTAAACAATAAGCTTGCCTATCATGGAATCGTAAAAAGGCGGGATTGCATAGCCTTGATAAATTGCAGTGTCAAAGCGAACCCACGGCCCACCAGGCACATGCAAAACCTCAATCGTGCCCGTGGACGGCCTAAAGTTGTTGGATAAGCTTTCGGCGTTAATGCGGCACTCTATGGCATGGCCTTTTAGCTCAATTTGGTTTTGTTCAAACGCAAGCTTCATGCCCGACGCTATGCGTATTTGCCATTTCACAAGGTCAATCCATGTGACCATTTCGGTGACAGGGTGTTCAACCTGTAAGCGCGTATTCATTTCCATAAAGTAGAAATTGCCGTCTTTGTCGTAGAGATATTCAATCGTCCCTGCCCCGCTATAGCCCGAAACTTTTCCCGCTTTAATTGATACCTCAATCATTTTCTGCCTTGTTTCGTCAGAAATAATTGTGCAGGGGCTTTCTTCAATCAGCTTCTGGTTTTTTCTTTGAGTTGAGCAGTCACGCTCGCCAAGGCAAACAACATTACCGAAATTATCCGCCAAGATTTGCATTTCAATGTGCTTGACGGGGCTTAGGTATTTTTCCATATACACTGCGCCATCGCCAAATGCGCTCAACGCTTCGGAGGTTGCGGAGTTGTAGTTGCGCTCAAGTTCTTCCATATTTTGCACAAGACGAATTCCTCGGCCTCCGCCTCCTGCTCGCGCTTTTATCAGCAAAGGGAAGCCAATTTTTTCAGCTTCAATTTTTGCGTGACTTACGTCTTCAACAAGGTCACAGCCTGGTATAACGGGTACACCCGCGTCGCGCATGGTCTTTTTAGCCATATCCTTGTCGCCCAT
>JAVBKH010000250.1:0-5803 GCA_031554155.1 Oscillospiraceae bacterium | reverse complement strand
GGCCACAATGCTTTTAGCGACGGAGGCGTTAATCCCTGCAACGTAAGATAACAGGGAATGGCTTGCCGTGTTAAGGTCGACGCCAACAGTGTTAACGCAGTTTTCCACAACGCCGCCAAGGCTTCCCTCAAGCTTGGCTTTGGGCATGTCATGTTGGTATTGTCCCACGCCGATTGCTTTAGGGTCAATTTTTACAAGCTCTGCAAGTGGGTCTTGGATTCTTCTTGCGATGGAGACTGCGCTTCTAAGGGAAACATCGAATTCGGGGAATTCTTCTGCGGCGAGCTTGGAAGCGGAGTAAACCGACGCACCAGCCTCGCTTACCACCATATATGATAGTTTTGCCGAAACTTCGCCAATCAATTCAGCAACAAACATTTCAGATTCCTTTGAGGCCGTTCCATTGCCTATAGAAATCACAGTCACGCCGTGTTTTTCGATTAAAGCCTTCAAGGTCTTTTTGGCTTCGATGACTTTGCTTTGCGGCGGCGTGGGGTAAACTACGGTTGTGTCCAGAACCTTGCCTGTGCCGTCAACTACTGCGATTTTGCAGCCTGTGCGGTATGCGGGGTCAACAGCCAGAACAACCCTGTCCTTGATAGGCGGCTGCATTAAAAGCTGGTGCAAATTCGCGGAGAATACTTTGATTGCATTTTCTGCTGCGCGTTCTGTTAAAAGGCCGCGCAATTCGTTTTCAAGGCTAGGGTACAAAAGTCTTTGGAAAGCGTCGTCAGCGGCCTTGACGAGATATTCGTGGCTAGGCGACTCGCCTTTCAAAAGTGGGGAGTAAATCATACCACAGCAAGCGGCGGAGTCTGCGACTAGATTGACTTTGAGAAAATCCTCGCGCTCGCCTCTATCAATTGCAAGAATTCTATGGCCTGGAATTTTCGCGATAGCTTCTTCGTACTCGTAGTACATCAAGTATACGCTGTCCACATCTTTTTTTGCTGCAACAGTCTTGAGTTTGGCTTCTCTCAATAAGTATGCCCGCAAAGTCTTGCGAATGTCGGCGTCGTCAGAAATTCCCTCGGCAACAATATCCATCGCGCCGTTCAGCGCAGCTTCAACGGTGGGGACATCTTTTTCTTCGTCTACAAAAGCTTCAGCTTCTTTTAGCGGGTCAGTGTTTTTATCCTGCGCAAGCAAAATCTGCGCCAAAGGTTCAAGCCCACGGTCGCGAGCGACAGATGCACGGGTTTTGCGTTTTTGCTTGAATGGCCTGTATAAGTCCTCAACTTCGACCAAAGTTGTCGCAATCGAGATTGCATTCAAAAGCTCTGGTGTCATTTTCTCTTGCGCAGTGATTGTGTCAGTGACTTCGGCCTTGCGTTTTTCAAGATTTTGCAAATACGTAAGCCTTTCGGATAAATCACGCAATTGTGTGTCGTCAAGGCTGCCTGTAGCTTCCTTGCGGTAGCGGGCAATAAAGGGGATTGTTGCGCCGCCGTCAATTAATTCCATTGTGTTTTCAACTTGCCAAAGCTGAATTCCAAATTCTTTTGCTAGTTGCTCCGAGATTTTCATGGTACATTCTCCTACATAGCGTTTGCGCGCTAGATTTTGGATTTGCCAAAATTTCGCGCGCATAATTTTTATTAATTTTATTGCTTAGTATGCCTTTACGACTTCACCATTTGCCATTTTTGCTGCGTTCTCGATTAATGTGTCCACATAAAGCTGTTGTGTAAAGTATGGCTTTTCGCTGTTTAGCTGCATGAACACCTTTCTTGTAGGGCCTGCAAAGAAGCGCAAAGTTTCGGGTGAGTGGCCGTTGTTGTAGCTGTACTGAATTTCCACAATAGGCTTTGCGCCTGTTGGGATTGTTTCGTCAGTGGGTGAATCGTAGCTTGCGGAAATCAAGTATTGATAGAATTGCTTGAAATTTTTAACCGCTTCAACCACATCGCCGTTCTCTTTTTTGACATCGGTAAGGTCTTTGCCGTCAAGCTGAACTTTAAGGTCATCGCCTGTGCCGTTTAGCTTGTAGACGTACGTTTTGTCTGGCAAAGTCACCTTGACTTCGGAAACGGTGTCAATATGCGGAATCAGCGCCATTTTCTCCATATAATCAAAAAGCTTGAGAGGCAGCCACGGCAAAGCAGAAGCGGAGAGCTTGTAGATTATAGGCGTGCTATCCTTTATTAGATAAACTTCGCCTGCGGGGTCTGGTGCGGAAATGCGAAGTTTAAAGGTCATTTCGGGATTACCTTCAGCGCCCACAACGGAAACGACTGTTGGTGGGTCTGTAAGGCCGTATTTTGCAAGGGTTGCAGCGTCGTCTGTTACGGCGACAACCTCGTTTGCAAGTAGTCCATACAGGGTGGCCAGTGGCTCAAGTCCCTTTTGGGAATCTGTGCCCGAAACAATCGGAGATGTTATTCCATGGGTGTTGAGCATCATGCCGCCCGCTTCTTTCGCTTTTTCGGGAGTGCGCTCAATCACGATTTGCTCGGGGTAATTTGTTCCCGAAAATGTTATTTTGTCAAAGCCTTTGAATTCGGGGTCTGTGGCAGATATAGTCTTGTTGACATAGGCGTAGTTTGGTCTAAAATACGGCTCTGCTATTGCGGAAGCCACAAGATAGACTTTGGCGTCACTTTCAAGCTTGGTGTACATTCCTGCGCCACCTGGGGCGTCACCGCCGAAAAGAACTGTGGCCTTGCTGTTATCAGCTCTTGTGATAAGTGCTGACGCACGAGGGGAGTTCAGTCCGTAGGTTGCAAGGTCGTCCGCAGTTGCGTTTTCGGTCACCACTTGCTTTGCAACAAGCGCCTTTGCAGATTCCCAAGCTGTGCCAAGGCCGTAAGTGTCAAGGGAGAATTTTTCAAGGCCTTTTATTGTTGGCTCAAGTTTGTCAGCGTTTTTTTGTGCAACAATCGAATAAGTGCCGTACTCGTTTTTAACGTCAATCTGTGTGGCAGGCTCGCTGTCTGGTGAGCCGATAACGTACAGGGTTTCTGCTTTTGAGCTTGCAACTTCGGCAGGTGCAGGGGTTTTTTTAAGCAGCAGATACGCAGCGACCATGCCCACCAAAAGCAAAACGACAACGCCTAGCTGAATATATTTTTTCTTCATCTATGTTTTTCCTCCGAGAACAGTGCAACGCTGCAAAGAAGTGCAACAAGCGGCAAAATAATTCCGCAAAGCAAAGCAAGCGAGACTTTAGGCCGTTTAAAAATTTCTTTCATATGCTCAATTGCTCTCCTTTTATTTGTGGCGGCGTCCAAGCCACACAACTATTCCGAAAATCAAAATGCCAAGAGGCAGCAAAATCACAAGCAAAAGACCGAATACTACAACTTGCTGCGACTGTGCGCCAAGCTCGCCGCCACCAATGGCTTTGGATTGGATTGAAATAATGTCGTCGCGTTCAGCAAGTGTATTGACAAGGCTTAGGAAATAGTCGCCATTGCCAAGGCTTGTTGCGCCAAGGTAGCTATCCTCTACAGGGAGCATTGTGCCGCAGGCAACAACATTTGATTTAAGTGGGGTTGTGCCCTCATAGGCTCTCTTTTGTGCAAAGATTAGCGCGGGGATTGGGCCAGAAACATCAGATGGAGAGGGTCGCCAATCACTGGGTGCATCTAGCGGAACAACACCAGAAGTTTGCGAGAACATAAGCGGTGCTGTTACTGTGATTGAACTTTTTGTTTCAAACAAAGTCTTGAGGGGACGTGCATAGGGGATAAGTGTAACCATTCCTCTTGACTTAACTGTCTTTGAAAATTCTTCCTCGGTGTAATCAACGATAGGCATAAGCACATTTAGGTTAATTACGCGGTTTTCGGCAGTCTCAAAAACAAAGCCGTTGCCAACCTCAATACCCCAGTCCGCCAAGAAAGCGGAAAGCTTGGGCAGGGGAGCCTGGGAGTCGGAGGCAAAGTACAGCAATGTGTGGCCAAGCTTGCCGCCGCCTTCGAGGAACTTGTCTAGCTTTTTAAGCTCGTCGTCGGAAAAATCCTGTTGCGGAGCAGTGATTATTGCAATCTTTGCTTCGGGATTGATTTCTTCTGTGACTAGGTTTTGGTCAGAGACCTCGTAATTGTTGATATCAAGCAAGTTTTTGAGTGCAGGCAGTTCAGTTTCGTTGTGGCCTGTCAACATACTCACCTTTGTAACCTTATCGCTAGTCACCTTTAAAATAGCGGAAGTCATTGCCTGCTCCGCTTTTGAAGAAGTGATTTGCTGTGAACCGTAATTGGGGTCGGTCTCAATGTTGTAAAGGTCGTAGGGGGTGAGGTCGGTGGCGTTTTGGCCACTTGCAACCACAACGCTGCTTGAGCTAAGCTGCAATTTGGGGAACTTAGATGCAAAAGCGGGATTGCGAACAAGGTCAATGTACTGCACTTTGACGTGGGGCGACAAAGTCGCATACTTTGAAATGACTTCGTTCGCTTGCACAAAGTATTCTCCACCAGCGGTGAAATTCTGCTCTGTGTCAAGAATATAGATGTCTACGTCCTTATTCATGCCTTTTAAAAAGTTGATAGTTTCCTCGGAAATATCGAAGATTTTGTTTTCGGTTAAATCCAAGTTGAGCGAAAATTTGCTTGAAAGGGACGACACGACCATGTTAGCTACGACAATTAAGGCAATAACGATTATAGTGATTGCCGTTGCGACGGAGCCTTGACGGAAGCGTCGACTGTTTAAAAATTTACTCATATTATTCCTCCCTAGCTCCAGCGCCGTTTTTCGAGTACGCGAACGGTTAAGAAAATAAACACAGTGCATACACTAAGGAAAAACACAACGTTAGCCAAATCGAATTTGCCTGCCATAAAATCGTTATAGCGTGTGAAGATGGAAAGGCTTGTTATAAGCTTTGTTGCGATTGGGTTTTTAAATGCGCCGCCAACAGAGTCAATCATAACAAGAGCGAGAGACGCTGCAAACCCACCGATTGCTGAAATAACTTGATTTTCGGTGAGGGACGAAATAAACAGGCCGATTGAGATAAACACCATGCCAAGCATAAGAATTGCGGCAAAGTTGCCAAAAACCATTGGCCAGTTGGGCGGGGCAAATCCCGCGATGATAAGCGCATATACAAGCGTGATTGAAAGGCTAAGCAAGTACATGACCACAGCCGCCAAAAATTTGCCTAGTACAAGGCCAGTGAGTGTGACAGGTGCTGTCAAAAGTGCTTGGTCAGTGCGATATTTTTTGTCCTCGGACAAAAGACGCATTGTTAAAATTGGGATAATGAACAGAACAATCAAAAACATGCTTTGAAAAACATAGGATAGATTTGTGCTGTTTCCCATAAGGCAGGTCATGAAAAAGTAGAAGCCTGCAAAAACATAAAACACTGCCAAAAAAATGTAGCCAATCGGCGACGAAAAATATGACTGGAGTTCACGGCGCATAATTGCGGTCATTATTTAGCACCTCCGTTTGTTTGCTCGTCGGCTATGGGTTCAGCCGAGACAATTTCGCTGTCCACCACGCTCACAGTTTCAATTCCTGTGGTGTTGTTGTCGTCGGTGAGCTGCAAGAATATGTCCTCAAGCGAAAGTTCGCTGCTGCGCAAGGAAAGTATTGGCCATTTGCGCTCTGCAAGACGCGAAAACATTTCGCGGCGAATATCTACATTAGGTTCGGATTCAAGCGTGTAGTCAAAAACTGCGTCCTCACGCTTGCCAAGCTTGTCCACCTGCACCATGCCAGGGATTTTCGTCAGCAGCTCATACACAGTGGCTTCTGGTCCGTCAATGCGAACAGTCAGCTTGTGGTCGGTGCTCATGGCCTTGGAAAGGTTGTCTGGTGTGTCGTCCGCAATAATTTTGCCCTTGTTTAT
>JAVBKH010000212.1:0-14590 GCA_031554155.1 Oscillospiraceae bacterium | reverse complement strand
ACAAATCCACAGTACCTGTCTATTATACAGCTGTATGGTTTACAGCTAATACAATCTAAATTCTTGATTTTTATGAAAGGGGAAATTAATACAACCACCGCCTTGTTTGGCAGTGATTGTATTATACGTGAACAATATGGGGAATTTTTTAGCTAAGTCACCGCTGACTGCAATATTTTTTGCGGCGGTCTATCATTATTTGACTCCGTTTCTTCCGTTTTCGCAAGGGTACAAGGACGCGCTCGCGGGTTTTTCCATGCCGATGATGGGCTATGTTTTCTTGATTGCCTACGGATTTCTCGTGTCTATTACAATTGCGCTGGTGTTTGGAGAAGCTCGTGGCACAGGAATTTTATTGGCGATGGTGCTGTTCGCTTCGCTTCTCTTGGGGCAATTTGCTGCGCCTAATCTAAGCCAATTTCTTTTCGGCGAAACCACAGGCGTTATGAGCAAAACCGACACCCTCTTTCACATTGCGCAGTTAAGTGCGGCCACACTTTTAACACTAATACTATCTTCATTGCTATTCAAGCGTCCACCGCCGCCGCCTCAACCGCATAACACACCACCTAAAAAGCCCGACAAATATCTCTTGAAAACAGGAAATTTTATAATAATCCTTATCGTTTTGCCAATAATTTATCTTGTTTTTTATTTTTTAGCGTGGTACTTTTTGCTTTGGAGAAATGGCGCAGCGCGTGTGTACTACGGCGGAACAGAGGAGCTGCAAACGTTTATCCAAGTCATTATCAATATGCTTTTGACAAACGCAAAGCAAGTTCCTATGGTCTTGATAAAAGGCTTGATTATGTCACTTTCGCTTTTGCCCCTTTTGTTCCAACTGCCTCACAAGCGTGTAATGTTTATTGTGGCAACCATTCTGCTTTACCTCGGAGAAGGCGTGCAAATGCTTATTCCAAGCGCAATAATGCCAGACGCTGTTCGCACCGCCCATTTAATAGAATATTCAGCTTTAGCTGTGGCTTTTGGCGGACTGGCCGCATTTATGTTGCACACCTGTATGCGCAAGGAGCCAACAAAAGCACCACCTGTGCCGCTGACACCTCAGCAAAAAGCAGCGGCAGCGGCAGCGAAACCACAAGAATCAGCAAAATAACAAAACCGCAGGAGTTTTTGAAGCTCCTGCGGTTTTTTAGTACTATTTGTGATATTTAAGCCCACCGTTTATCGAAAATGCCCGATAAATTTGTTCAAGCAGCATTACACGGGCAAGTTGGTGCGGAAAAGTCATGGCAGACATCGTAAGCTCAAGACCCGCCAAGTTTTTAACCTCGCGAGAAAGGCCGTGTGACCCACCAACTACAAAGACAATATGGGAATTGTTGTCCGCTATCTTTTCTATTTTTTTCGCAAGCTCAACGGAGCTAAGGGACTTGCCCTCGATACAAAGTGCCACAACAAAAGCTTTTTGCGGCATCTTCGCGAGAATAGCCTTGCCTTCGCTTAAAATGCACTTCTCAACTTCCGCGTCGCTTGGGTTTTGTGCCAACTTGAATTCGTCGATTTCAACGACGTTGAGCTTGCAAAATGCTCCAAGCCGTTTTTTGTATTCGTCGCAGGCTTCGGTGAAATACCGCTCTTTTAACCCGCCTATTGCCAAAACTGTGACGTTTAGCATGTTCCCCTAAAAAACTATAGCCTCTGTTCTGCCCCGCGCAGGCGCAACCGCAAGCGTATAGTCTTGCCTTTCGTTAATTCCTGCCGATTTTAGCGTTGTGTTTGCCACTTGCCTCGCAAGCTCTGGCATGTTGTTTTGCTCGCTTAAATGACCTAAAACTAGCCGTGTTGTGCCGTTTTTCACGAGTGCCGTCAACATTTCAGCGCAGGCATCGTTGGAGAGGTGGCCAAAATCACTTTTGATTCGCCGCTTTAGCACATACGGGTAGCTTGAGCAATCCAGCATTCCAGGGTCGTAGTTTGATTCTAGCATAACCAAATCGCAACCTAGCAAATTTTTACGCACATTGTCGGTAATATGTCCAAGGTCGGTTGCAACTGCAATCGTTCGCAAATCTGGCATTGTAAAGCGGTAGCCTACGCTGTTTGCGGCATCGTGTGGCGTTTCAAAGGCTTGCGCCTCAATGTCACCAATGGTGAACGCGCCGTCACATTCGTGCACAACAGTGTGGGGAGGTATGTAGCCGCTAATCCAAAGTGCTTCAAGCGTACCCTTGGACGCGAACAGCGGGATTTTGGTCTTTTTAAGTAAAGTTTGCAGCCCGTTAATATGGTCGGAATGTTCATGGGTGATAAGAACACCGCCTAGGTCTTGCGCAGAGTAGCCTTGCTCGTCAAGTGCTATTTGCAGCCGCTTAAAGCTGATACCAACATCAACTAGCAGAGCCGTTCCGCCACCTGCAAGAAAAATGCTGTTGCCCTTGCTTGAGCTAAACAGCGGACAAAATCGTGACATATTATATCCCCTATTAAAAAAGCCGCTGAATCAGCGACTTTTTATATTCACATTGAAACTGTTTTTTCAATCTCTGTGTCTGGTGTATCAATTCGCTTGATGTTTGCCCCCAACGAATTGAACTTGTCCATAACATTTTCATATCCACGCTCGATGTGGTAGATGTCCTCGATTTCGGTTGTGCCTTTAGCCATAAATGCGGCAATCAGCATCGCTGCGCCTGCTCGCAAGTCTGTCGCTTTAACAGGTGCACCCGTCAGCTCTGAAACTCCAGTAACAACCGCCACCTTGCCGTCAACTTGAATATTCGCACCCATTCTCGCAAGCTCGTCCACATAGCGAAAACGATTGTCCCACACGCCCTCGGTAATAACGCTTGTTCCCTCTGCAACAGTGAGCATTGCCGTCATCTGCGGCTGCATATCCGTTGGGAAGCCAGGGTGTGGCATTGTTTTAAGCGTTGTCGGCATAATTGCGCCTGTCCGCTCAACTCGAATGCTATCGTCATATTCTGTGACTTTTGCGCCAGCCTTGATAAGCTTGTTCGTCACGGACTCCATATGCTTTGGAATTACGTTTTTGATAAGCACATTGCCACCTGTTGCGGCGGCAGCTATCATAAATGTTCCCGCCTCAATTTGGTCGGGAATTATAGAATAAGTTGCACCATGCATAATGTCTACGCCATGAATTTTTATAACGTCTGTACCTGCGCCACGAACGTCAGCACCCATAGAGTTTAGAAAGTTCGCAAGGTCGACTATATGTGGCTCTTTCGCTACGTTTTCAAGCACAGTCAAGCCCTTTGCACGCACTGCCGCAAGCATCACGTTTATTGTGGCACCAACTGAAACCACGTCAAAGTAAATGTGCGAGCCTATGAGATTTTCTTCGACTCTAGCGTTAATCATGCCGTGGTCGATGGACACCGTTGTTCCAAGGCTCTCAAAACCTTTGATGTGTTGGTCAATGGGCCGAACGCCGAAGCAGCAGCCACCTGGCATTGAGACACTTGCGCGACTGCATCGACCAATCAAAGAGCCTAAAAAATAGTACGAGGCGCGAAGATGCCTTGCCAAATCGTAGCCGACAAGCGGTGTGTTGATGTGTGTGGTGTCGATTTCGACGGTGGTTTTATTCAAAAAATTAACGGTGGCTCCCATTTCCTTCAGCATTTTAAGCAGGATACCCACGTCACTTATATCGGGAATATTTTCAATTATACAACGGTCTTTAGCGAGAATTGTTGCGGGAATAATTGCTACAACTGCGTTTTTTGCGCCGCCTATTGTAACCTCTCCAACCAACTTTGTCCCGCCGCTAACAACGAATTTTTCCAAACGACTACGCCCCTTGCAAGATTTTGACTGTAACAGAGATATTATACCACCATATTAACCAAATTAAAAGTGCTTTTTTTATTTTATTTTCACTACAAGTATCTTATACTATTGTAACCAAAACTCACTAAAAAGCCGAGGAAAATCGCCGAAATTCTTATACTAAATTTTGTTTTCGAACAAATTTTGTGGTATACTTTACGTAACCGAATGGAGCTGAAACACATGAAGCGCTTTACTGCAACACTTTTTTCAATTATTTTGTGCGCTATTTTCTTAAGCCAAAATTTTAGCGCGCTTGAATCCGCAAATATTACCAAAAGTCTTCGCATTGGTTCGCAAGATGCTCGAGGTTACCCATTCCTGCTGTTTGACGGCTCTCGCACAACAGGAATTTCCGTCAGCTTGGGCGACAAAGTGGATATTCAAAGCAAAAATAAGATTAAACATCTCTACTTAATCTGGGACACGCCCCACTCCCCGTGGGATTTGCTCACAAACAAAGATAACGTGGAAAGTCGCAAGACCTATGGTCAAGACGGGTTTTTGCACGAGTATGTTTTAATTGATGAGGCAACGTCAAGCTTGACGCTTGATTTTCGCGGAGAAAACCAGATTTTATGCGATATTTACGCGTTTGGCGAGGGCGACACTGTGCCTAGTTGGGTGCAAATGTGGCAGCCTCCCCAAGCGGACGCCGACCTGTTGCTTCTACCGTCTCGCGTCGGTGACGAATTCCTGTATTTTGGCGGCGCAATCCCGTATTATTCAGTTTTAAAGCAGAAAAAAGTCCAAGTCGCATACATGACAAACGTGTGGAGCAAACCCAACTACACCCATGAGCTTTTAAGCGGACTTTATGACTCTGGTCTTCGAGCTTATCCCGTTTTTTCAGACTTCCCCGAAACCACGTCAGCAGACCTTGACAGCGCGCTTCAAGTTTACAGTGACGACGCTTTTCTCGCCTATACAATTGAACTTTTGCGCCGCTTTCAGCCAGAGGTCGTGGTTGGTCAAGGTGAATTTGGGGACGGCACACAGCTTCTTAGCTCGCAAACCCTTGGCATTGCGGCAGAGCTTAGCGGCAACGCGCTCGAATACCCCGACAGTGCAAAAAAATACGGCGAATTCGATGTGCCAAAAACCTACATGCACGCCTACTCTGATAAGCGTGTGACCATGGATTGGAATATTGCAATACCAGAATTAGGCGGCAAAACCGCACTTACAGCCGCAAAAGAAAGCTTTTCGCTTTATTCTTGGCGCAAGCAGCGCAGCCTTGAAGTCACAGGAACTTACGACTGCCGCAGCTTTGGCTTAAAGCGAAGCATAGTCGGCGAAGACATTGCCGCAAACGATTTGTTTGAGAATATGTCGGCTTTGAACAAGTTGCCTAAACCAGAGTCGTCTGAATCCGAGGCAAGTTCCGCGGTCGAGCCAGTGAAAGAAATTCTGCCTGCTCCAGAAGAGGCAGACGAGCCAGAAAGCCCACAAACTCAAGGCATATTGGCGAACATTAGCTCGACTTACATAATGGCCGCAAGTGCAGTGTTCTGCATAGCAATCGCGTTGCTGCTGCGATTAAAGAAAGATTGATTCCCCAAAAAAAGCGCTGTGGCAGCATGCCGCGGCGCTTTTGTAAGAAAATCTTAATAAGTTTGATACTTCGCATGTAAGATTTTTAAGTTATCCTCTTACTTAGAGAGGGCGTGATTTACATGCAAACCCTAATTGAAAGGTGTGCGGCAATTGAATATTCTTATTTGTGACGACGACAAGGAAATTGCGGCTGCAATAGCCGTTTATCTTGAGCATGAAGGCTACACAACGTTGCTTGCCCACGACGGTAAGGAAGCACTGGCCGTTCTCGCCCAAAAAGACGTTCAGCTAATCATAATGGACGTTATGATGCCAGAACTGGACGGTTTTCGCGCGACAATGGAGATTCGCAAAAGCCGCAACATTCCCATAATAATGCTGTCGGCAAAAAGTGAGGACACTGACAAGATTTTGGGGCTTTCCCTTGGAGCTGACGACTACATCACAAAGCCGTTCAACCCGCTTGAGATGATTGCGAGGGTAAAAAGCCAACTTCGTCGCTTCACTGTGCTAGGCGCGTTGCCAAGCCCAGAAGCAAATGTGTACACCGTCGGCGGCCTCACTCTCGACGACAACCGCAAAACCGTCAGCGTTGACGGCGACGACGTTCGCTTGACTCCCCTAGAATACAAGATTTTGCATCTGTTTGTGCGCAGCGTCGGCAGGGTTTTCTCCATTGATGAGATTTACGAGCGCGTTTGGGGCGAGGACGCTTTTGGCGCGGAAAATACTGTCACCGTTCACATTCGTAGAATCAGAGAGAAAATTGAAATTAATCCAAAAGAACCAAAATATATTAAGGTGGTGTGGGGTATTGGTTATAAAATCGAAGGGGTGGACAGCTCGTCCCCTCGTTAAAATAGTCAGCTTTGTTCTAATAACTGTGCTAGTTTTCGCGTTTATTTCGACTGGCATCTCCCTGGATAGTGAATTTAGCCGAAAGAACATTGATTTAGGTTTAGTTTTTGCAAGCAATTCCAATAATCAAGCTTTCCTCAACTCATACATGGACGATGCTGTGGAGGATTTAGAGAAGCTTCTCTTCTACCAAAACGAGGAAAATATCAGGGATATGGGCTGCCTGAAATGGGTTAAACGCGACCACTCGTTTGATTTGATTGAATCTGACGGCAGCAGAACTTGGAATACAGTTGACGACGCGCAATTTGCCGACCTCGGCGAGGTTTACCCGATTGAAAACGGCGAGGCAATTGACCCCGATTACGTCAATGAAGACGGCATTACTCAAGCACAAATTGAAATGCAGTGCATGTCTGTTGAGTCCAATGCAATCAACAATCAACTACGAGATTTATTTATGCTCAAAGAAAAATTGCAGCGGCAATATGGACTAATTTATTACGTATCCAAGCCCAATTTTGCGCTTACAAACGTCGATACCCCAACTCGCGAGTTTTTTGCGGAGCAACCCGCGTTCATAGTTATCGAAAATGGCTTATTAGTAGCACAAAGCACAAACCGCTTCTACTCAGATATACCGCGCGATAACACAATTTACGCGGCATTTACCGTCGATTTTATCAACGCACAGAGCGAATATTGGAGCAATGCGCAAGGATACATCATTACTGGGATTTTAGCCATAGTCGCCACTGCTTTATTCGGCACAGCTCTGTTTCTTATTTTGCTTTGCGGGGCAGGCAGAAAACGCTTTGATTGTGGCGAAGCTGTCCACTTTAGCATTCTTGACAAGCCTTATCTTGACATTGGTCTTGTTATTCTCGCAACATACTTGGGAATTGTGGCCTCAATAATTAGCGATGTTTTTGGCTCTTCCTACAACTTCTATATCCCTAATCGAAGAACTGTCCTAACCGCGATTGCAGCAGTCTTGCTGTTCCCTCCCGCACTTTGCTATGTTCTAAGCTTTGCAAAGCGCGTTAAAGCAGGCAAATGGTGGCGGCACACTTTGATTTGGAGGATTTGCAATCGCTTTATCAGCTCCATAAAATCCCTGTGGGCAGGTGTGCCGCTCACTTTGCGGGTTACGTTGATTGGTCTTGCACTGTTTTTCGGCGCAATTTGCGTTGCGGCTATGGGGAGCGGAGCGGCTGAAGCAGGGGTATTATTGGGCTTGTTGTTCACAGCGATTGCAGTCGTTTTCATGCTGCGATTCGCGTCCAAGCTACACAAGCTTGAGCAAGCCGCAAAGGCCGCAAGCCTTGGCAATTACGACGCAATCAATGTTCGTGGCGGCGACCTTGGCAGCATCGCAGATTCAATCAACAATATCTCAAGCGGCATCAACACCGCTGTTGAGCAGCGGCTCAAAAGTGAGCGGCTTAAAACAGAGCTAATCACAAACGTCTCGCACGACATAAGAACGCCGCTTACCTCCATAATCACCTATACGGATTTGCTAAAATCGGAAGGCTTGACATGTGAAAAAGCGCCAGAATATCTTGATATATTGATACAAAAGTCGCAACGGCTAAAGACGCTTACCGATGAGCTTTTTGAAGCCGCAAAGGCCGCGACAGGCAATATTGATGTCCACATCGAAGCTATAGATTTTTCGGCGCTGATAAAGCAGGTACTCGGTGAACTTGACGAGCGCATCACCAGCTCTGGCCTTGATTTTAGGTTAAATTTGCCCGAGCGTGCTTGGATTTTAGGCGATGGCAAGCTGCTTTGGCGTGTGGTCGAAAACCTTTTGTCTAATGTCTTCAAGTACGCGCTGCCGCAAAGCAGAGTCTACATTGATGTAACGGCAGACGGCGACAATTTCCGCTTGGAAATCAAAAACATCTCCGCACAGGCGCTAAACCTTGACCCCTCCGAGCTGACCGAACGCTTCAAGCGTGGCGACAGCTCACGCAGCAGCGAAGGCAGTGGGCTTGGACTTTCAATTGTGCAAAGTTTCGTTGACTCGCAAAAGGGCCGCTTCGTGCTCACCATTGACGGAGATTTGTTCAAGGCCATAGTTTTTATGCCAGCAACAGAGACTAACCCCGCAAGCTAAATTAAGAAAAGCACATTGTCCGATGTTTCGAACAATGTGCTTTTTGCAAATTTGAATAATTTTACTATTTAATTTGTACAATTATTTAAATACAGTTTAAATACAAATTATTCTAAACCAAAGTAACAACTGGCGTTAACATAGGATTTTCGCTAACGAAGGCAGTTGGAGAATTTGCTTTCTTCCATTTTTCTTTAAGAAAGCTCAATGTCTCTATTCTATCGTCAAGTCGCCTGCCAAGAGTTGCTTTTGAGCGGTAGCGGTCCATCAAAAGACGTACCGAAATTGCGGTAGGCACTGCCGCAAATCCACCTGCAAGCGTTGCCATGCCTGCCCCTGCCGCAATTGCTATGCCACTTTTAGCAGCGCGGAAGGAAGCGTCTTTCAACCCCTTTGCCCCCGCTTTTTTGCCCATCACAACCTTTGTGCCTTCTGTCGCCGCAATCAGCACAAATGGCAGTGCAACTGAAATTTGCTCAAGCACTTCGGCAACATCTCCAAGGCCGTCGAGCAGTCCCAAATCAAACACCATTTCGTCGGCGTGGCTAAGTCCCGCCGCCACAGTGTCCACAACATTGTCGTATTGCCGCTTCTTATACGTCGCACAAAGCTCCTTGTAGCTAGCCATTTTCGTCACTCCTATCCCAGTAGTCTAACTATTGAAACAATAATTATCGCCACGCTAACAATACCCGCAAGCCAAGTGAGCTGCCTTACAATTGTGATTCCCACCGCTTTTTTGCCAACTGTGCGCTCAATAGCCGTGATGCGCTCGTCAAGGGCTTGCAGCTTATCTTTGAGCTGCTGATTGGTTTTGTCAAGCCGCTCTTGGTCGTCGCTAATGCCCTCAATCACCATTGTAATCTCGCTAGAAAATTCTTCAATCTTGGTCTCTAAATCCTTGCCTTTTATCGTGTTTATCGCGTTTTTCGCAGACTGAATAAACCCATTTTGCTTTTTTTCCGCAATCGGTGGGGTTATATCAACTTCGTCGATTCTGTCAGCCGCTGCCAAATTTTCGTCCACGGAATCACCGCCATTTCTTGGGGCTAATGCCCAAATTAATACCGTATTTCTATAAAATCTGTGTAATAGTCGTTGCCTTGGGTGTCTTCAATCCAAAATCCGTAGAGATAAAGCTCGTCGTCAACAGGCACAATTTGGACGGACAAGTCCGAAGTCACGGTAAATTCTTGCCCTGTAAGCCATTTTTCCGCTTCGGTATATTTTGCTGCGTCGGCTTCGTTTTCCAAGAATAGCTGAGCAAAATATTTTAGTGCAAGCTTATCGCCCGCTTTAATCGGCTCCATATATTTTGCGGCCATAACGCCACCTTGCGGCGACGGCGGTATTGCGCCAAGTATTTTACCGTCTGGATTTTCCTTGTCAAAAATAACGATTAAGCTAACATCTTGGCCGTTTAATACCGCAGGAGTTGAATATTTTTGATAGTCCTTAGTTCTCTCGACCTCGTAGAAGCAGGCTGTTTGACCCGCTATCGTTGCCCAATAACCGTCAAAGCTTGTGGTTATCGTGCCATCATCGGCAATATTAACGTCGCTGTCAAGTCCAAGCTTCACAAAATAGTCGCTGCCCTCTTCAAGCTGCTTCCAGATTGTAAACGTGATTTTGTTGATTTCCTCAAGCTCTTTTGGGTCAAGCTTTATGGCAACATTGTCGCCGACAATTCTCGGCTTCGCCCTTGTCACGCTGCTTCGCTCTACTCGCGCACCTGTGAGCTTTTCCGTATATGTGCCGAGAAAATCCACGAAGTCGGGTAAAATCCCGATTTTGCTGTATTCGGAGACGCTTCTCGGCGCAACCTGCTTCGCAGCGTATGGTATGTAGGTTGAAATTCCGTAGGCATTTTCGATATTGCGGGTGTTGCGGTAATAGGTTATTGCACTTTCTACCGACTTTACAAGCTCGCTCGACTGCTTGGGAAAGCTGCTTTCAAGCTTTTGCGCAAAGTCTTTGATGTCCACAATGTCAAAGCTACTTCTGTCCTCGCCTGTGTATCCAAAGGATTTTGTTCCACTGCGAGCGCGGGAGATTGTGTTAAAGCCACCTTTTGCAACCGCATCACCTGCTACCGACATTAGACTTTCGAACTTATCCGAAACATTCGGGATTTTTGATAAATCCATTACTGAAAGCGTGGCTTGCTCACGAGAGCCCTCGTTTGATGATACAAATTTGTCTACAATCACCTTGCCGATTTCGTGGCCCGTTGCGTTGGGCTTTTCGGAAAGGTTGCCAAGGAAGGCGTAATCCCAACCAAGACCTGGCTCGGTTTCCTCCGAGGCAATCATGTATTTTGCGAACGGCTCAAGCAAATAGGCCGTTTCAAGCGTTGCCATAAGGCAGCAGTCAAAGCCAATAAACTCAAACTTGTTGCTCGTCATCTTGGATTTCGCAAACGCGTCGCCAATTTGAGAAATTGACATTCTTGCGCCGTTGTAGTTTTGGTCCGAGCCGTAGCCGTAAATCGTGCCGCCGCCGTGATTCCAGAAAATAAAGCCGTATTTGTCGGCAGGAAAGCTCTCGATTCCAAAATCGACGAAGCCTTTCAAATTCGAGACTTCGGCCATACTCGCCATGCCCAAATCCGTGAGCCTTTTTAGTCCGCCGTTTTCTAGCTTATACACGCTTGTATTGTCGGAAATTACGTCGTTTTGCCAACGTGATGTTCCACCCGTGAGCACAAGCAAATTGATTTTTTCAGAATCAAAGCCCGAGCCTAACATCTCCTGCAAGTCCTTTGTGGCACAGCCATATTTGCTTTCGAGGTCGGTGCCGTTCATGTACACCATGATTGTGTAGGGTCGTTTAGGTTGAGCAGCAATCGTCTCAATTTTGTCGCCAGCAGTGCTCTGCAAATCGGCTTGTGGCTGCTGCGGCGCAAATGCGCCAGTTGCATCGCCACCGCCTGCTCCAAGCACACTTGTCAAAAGGCTGCCCATATCTGCGCCAGAACTGCCGCCGCCCATATTGCTAATCAGCAAAAAGATTATGACTATCACTATTGTACCAAGCGAAAGCCCGCCTGCTGCCCGCTTTGGAAAACTGCCGCCACCACCGCTTTGCGACGGTTTTTGCCGCATTGAATCCAAGTTTTGCTGTGAAATTATTTTCCTGTTGGAAAATTTTATTTCCTTCGGTTGTCGTTTGGGTCGATTACTGTTATCACCAAGCAAATTGGTCACTCCCACTTTTTACTATATCACATACCATTTTATATTAATATATAAAAAAAAACAACCAATTCGTATTTAATCGCAAAAATAGGCAAGCTTTATGCCTGCCTATATCTTTTAGAGAAGTCCATCACGCTTGAAATGCTTCTTGAGCGTGCTTATTGCTTTCTTTTCAATTCGCGATACATAGCTGCGCGCTTATTGTAAATGTTTCACGCGTATTGAGTTGTGTTCTCGCTTGATAATTCCATGCCCTCAAGTTCACAAAATCGGAAATAAATGAAAAGCTCTTTTTCCTCGTTCATCTCAACCCGCTCGACAAGGCTGACCAGCAGTTCTTTGTTTTCTATTGCTGTTTCAAGAAATTGTTTGACCAATTCGCCAAGTTCCAGTGAGCGAACATCATCGGGGATTGCCATGTGTTCTTCAATGATTCTCAATTTTTCTTGCAATTTAGCACGTTCTTCTCGCAAACGGCTGTAAAAACGCTTAAAATCTTCGTCTTCCAATAATCCTGAAAGCCTGTCGGCATATAACTTGTCAAGTTCAGCGGTCATACGACTAATTGCAGAGTTTAACTTAACAGCTTCATCTTCATAAGCTTTATAGGCCTTTCTTTCTAGCAGTGCTTTATCCGCAATTCCCTCTAGGTTAGCATAGCTTGCATATTGTTTGCAGACCATTTTCACTCGCTGCATAACCGCATTTGTAATTGTTTCTATTCTGATACAATGGCAGGTACAACGGTGCAAATTCGTAAATCTTTGATATGTGCGGCATACTGTATAAAGTGCATGGACACCGCCAGAAAGCGGACGATTTATAACCCCAAGCGGATAACCACATTCCTTGCAAAAAATTAGCCCCTTTAAAAGGTAGTCATGGGTTCTGCTACGGGTTTGCGACCTACTTTTAATTAGTAGCTGAACTTTATCAAAAACCGCCTTGTCAACGATTGCAGGGTGCGTATCTTTAACAATAATCCAACTCTCGGGGGGAATCTTATGACATTTTTTGGTTTTGTAGCTGATTTTTTTCATTTTACCTTGAACCATATTTCCGATATACATTTCACTTTTCAGCGTATAGGTTATGCGCTCAGAACTCCACAACCCAGCATATGTGCCTGTTCTTATATGCGGTAGATTCGCATAAGTTCCTGGTGTCGGCACTCCTTCATTGTTGAGTGTGACGGCGATTTCTCGGCAAGATATACCCTCAACTGCCATCTCAAATATCCTACGAACTATTGTTGCAGCTTCCTCATCAATAAGTAAAACATTCTTTTCCGTGCTAGATAGAACATACCCATATGGAGCTTTCCCGCCAATGAACAATCCCTTACGCTGTTTGTCATGTTTTACGCTTTTAATTTTCTTGGATATATCCTTGGCATACATGTCGTTCATTATGGCTTTAAATGGGGTTATGTCGTTCATGGAGCTGTCCACTCCAGTATCAATCCCATCAAGTAAAGCTATGTATCGCACTAGATTTTCCGGAAAATAACGCTCAAGATAATAGCCAGTCTGAATATAATCGCGTCCTAACCTCGACATATCTTTTGTAATAACCATGTTGACTTTCTTAGCTTCAATGTCACATATCATTCGGTTAAAGGCTGGTCGGTCAAAACTTGTACCCGAAAATCCGTCATCAATATAAACGTCAAATACATTGAGGTTTTGTTTTTTTGCGTAATCCAAAAGCATGGTACGTTGATTGGCTATGCTCTGTGATTCAAATTCTCCTCCATCCTCTTTTGATAATCTCGCATAGAGTGCGGTTTGATAATTCATTGGATTGCTTATTTCAGTATACATATTGACTCTCCTGAAATAAGTGACCATTCATTATCATCTTTATACACGAAGGCATGAAAGGTTTGCAAATTATTAACCATATTTTTTTGCAATCTCCTTTTTCACATAACAATAGAACGATTGCTCAATAATTTTAGAGACATCTTCGCCATTGTCTTTAAAAATGCAGTTGATTTTTATATCTTTTTCAGAAATATTTCTTTTGGCCATAAATATGACCATTCCTTTCGCTGCGCTCAAGGCACAAAACGGCATGAAAGCCGAAGCTGAGCGCGAAGTGTTAATTTTTGATAAAATATAATTGAGAAAAAGGGTAAACAACAGAGCACGTGGAGGTGAGTGGGCACAGCTTGCGGGCTGACCGCATAAATATGTGTGCCGACTGCTCTTTCAAGCACAAATAAGTAGGCTCCGAGCCCGTAAACTTATCTTTGTAGAGACAATACTCGTTTTTAGCTGAGCAGTCAGTCACTGCCCTAATTCTCAAATATTTTGGTAGGGATGGCGCATACATAAAGCCTTTATTGGTTCAATGTGCAAATGCTGTTGTTACAAGCACTAAACACCCTGAAATCAGAAATCGTTACCTCTCGCTAAAGAAACGTAGGGGGCACAAGAAAGCCATTATTGCTATCGCTCGTATGCTTCTCACCGCGATTTACCAGATTCTCAAAAAGAACAAGCCTTACAATCCAGAGCTTTACAGAAAGACTGTTTCTGCGCCCAATGACCGTGAAGTTTCTGTTGAACAGGCTATCTTTATTCTCCAACGTCAGGGCTATTCGATTTCTAAGTCCGACTAATTTTTATTCTTTTATATCCTGCCATTTCACATGGTTTGCTTTGCTATACACTCTTTTTGGCACTGATTTTATTTTCAGCTTTCAAACTTCATTCCTCCCCAAAAGCCTCTGTCAAAGCATATGCGCTAATAATTGTATTTTGCATGTCCTGCCAGATTCAGCGTAAAATATAAAGCAAACTGTAAGTTTTTACGATAGATGAGAAATACGACCAGATGGGAAAATCTCTAAAGAACGAACCGTTAATACTAGTTAATACCGCTTATTGTGTTGTAAAGCCTGTTATTAAGCCGTTTTTCCACCGTGCCTTTGGCGTTATTGGATGTGAACGGCGCAAGAATCTTTCAACATTTTGCAAGTAGTGTTGAAAACGATTTCGGGCTATTTTGCCGTAAATTTTGTATTTATCTC
>JAVBKH010000154.1:0-12328 GCA_031554155.1 Oscillospiraceae bacterium | reverse complement strand
AGAGCCTGCGCCCTTTTCAGCGTCCTCAAGTCGGCGCAGACGATAGCGTGAGCCTGTCATGCGCTGTAGATGTATGTTTGATAATTTTATTATGTCATCAAAATAGGCGGCTAAAATGTAGCGTTCAAACGAAACTGTGCGACTGCCCCGCGCAAGCGACGCAAGTTCGCGCGCAATTGCGTGACGGCGGTCGTTTTCGGCGTTTTCCTCGTGTAGCTGCTTTAGCTCAAGCAGTCGCTTTTTTGTGCCTTGCAGAACGGCGTATATTTCGGTTTTGCTCTCGCGCATTGCGGCAAGCTGCTTTGAAAGCTCGTCATTTGCTTTGATTAGCGCGTCAACGTCTGTGCGCGCGTGGTTTTCACAGTCTCTTTCAAGCTCTTTGAGCTGCGCGTCAACTGTGATGCACTTTTCGCGATAAGATAGAGTTTGTCGCTTTAGTGCGGTAATATCGCTCTTTTCGTCGAGCGTGCTGCGATAATCCTTGTACCCTGAAAACCCCGAAGAAGTTAGCTTTTCCACAAAGGCTGCGCGCTGCTCGTCAAATTGTTTTTGCAAGAGGTCGTGGTGGGTTCTTGCAGAATCAAGCTGCGTCGAACATTTTTCTAGGTTTGACTTAGCAAGTCTGTGATTATTCTTTATGCTTTCACGCAATACTTCTGATTGCTTTTCAAGTGTGGCAACTAATTTTTTGGCTCCATTGACGTCGTTTTCCGTTGGAATGGCCGCGCCTGTGTTAGCAGGTGCGGGGTGGTGAGTTGAGCCGCAAACAGTGCAGGGGAGACCGTCACTTAGATTTTTTGCGAGAATTGAAGATTGTCCGTTCAAAAAATCACGGTACAGTCGTTCGTATTCGCTTTTTTGTGCTGCAATGCTCTTTTCGAGAGATTCAAGTTCTGGCGTTGTCTCGACAGCTCCGAGCTGATGTTCCTGCTGGGTGAGTTTTTCGAAATTTGCTTCAAGCTTTGAAATTTCGCCGACGTAGGCTTCGACTTGCTTTTTCGCAGATAGAATGATTTCTTCTTGAGACGCAAGCTCCACTGCAATCTCAAGCCGCTTTACGAGAGTCTCGACAGCTAAAGCGTCATTTTCTTTTGCTTTAAGCTCGGCGCTTTGCAGCCGCAGTCTATCGCGGCGGTCGAGTTTATCGTTCAAGGCTTTCGCTTGTTCAGGGTTTAGATGTAGTTTTTTTGCTTCAAGTTGGGCAATCTCATCGTCAAGCTGCTCTGATTTGGCTTCATGAAGCGAAACAGCGTCGCGCACAAGCTCTTCCACCTTATTGTAAGGAAAAAATTCTGCGTCTGGGGCAGCTAGAGCCGCGTGGCCGTATCCGCCAAGCTCGCGCACACAACGCGCAATTTTTTCGTGCGCTGCTTGTGTGATTCGCTGCAAATTGGCTTCCTCTCGCACCAAAAGCTCTGTCAAATCAGAGTACATGGAGGTGCCGAAAATTTTTGAAAAGATTTGCTGCTTTTCCTTGCCGCTTGCCTCAATAAGTTGCCTAAACTCGCCTTGTGCAAGCATTGTTGTCTGCTTGAACTGCTTGTGGTTTAGCCCCAAAATTCGTTCTAAGCGTTCTGTAACGGCGTTTGCACCAGTCACAATTTCGCCGTCTGGCAGCGTCAGCTCGGCACTTGGCGCGATGTCTTTATAGCTGCCATCTCGCTTTACTCCACGCTGTGCAGGGGAGCGATGCACAAAATATTTGTGCTCACGAAGAGCAAAAGAAAATTCAACAAAACAAAGCTCATTTGCGGGCGCGTGGTCGCTTTTGAATGTATTTGGCTTGCGCATGTCGCCGCTTGCACTGCCGAACAGCGCAAAGCTCATGGCGTCAAAAATAGTCGTTTTTCCTGCGCCAGTCTCACCAGTCACAAGAAAAATCTCCTCGCCTGCAAGTTCGGTGAAGTCAACCTCCTGCGTTGTGACGAACGGCCCGAAAGCATGTAGCGTCAATTTAATTGGCTTCAATTTCTCTCCACCTCACTTTTTTCGATTATTTCGCGCAAAAATTCAAGCTTGTCCTCGGAAATTGGTGCGCCCTTCGCGTCCGCGTAAAAGCGGCTAAAAAGCTCGAGCATTGTGAGCTTAGGCCCAGAATTTGCCTGCAAAATGGGTGTACCAAAGCTTGCCTCGTTTGTGATAAATCTAAGACCAAGCAAGTTGGGGAAAAGCGTGCGCAATTTTTCCATGGGGTGGAGAACGCTGGAATCGGTGATATTTGCAAAAACATAATCGTCAAAGTTTTTGTTCTCGTGGTAGGTCGGCTCAAGCAGCTCATCAAACGTACCACAAACGCTGCGAACGTCGTATGTACAAGGAATATCCACTTGCCGCACTTCGGTCACAGAATTTGCACCAAGCTCAACGACTGTGAAGCTTTTGCGTTGATGTTCCTCTGAAAGAGAGTATTTAAGCGGCGAGCCACTGTAGCGCACGTTTTCTGCGCCTGCACGTTGAGGGGCGTGGAGATGACCGAGCGCGGTGTACTCGAATGCTGAAAAGTACGAGCTGTCCGCGATGTCCATTCCGCCAATATTTATTTCTGAATCGCTAGTCAAAATATCTTTTTCGGCGTGTGACGAAATTCCTGCGAAAAACCCATGTGCAACGGCGACATTGCGAACGCTTTTGTTAAGCGACTTTGTGCGCTGTTCAAGCAACATGCGGTAAGCATCATCAAAGCTTTTGATTTGCTCCTTTGTCTCATCGAACATGGCGCGCGCTTCAGCGGGGTGAAGCCACGGAATGGGGTGAAAATGCACCTCGCCGTATTCATCGCGCAAAATAACAGGAGGTTGGGACTGCCTTGCTGTGCCAAAAATATGGTAGCCACAGCCCGAATAAAGCGCGCTGCCGAATTCAAGGCGGCTTGCGCTGTCGTGGTTGCCTGCGATTACAATTGTGGGAACATTCATTTTTGCGACCGCATTTGTGAGAAAGCTATCATAAAGCCGCACTGCCTCCGCAGAGGGAATGGGCCTGTCATAAACGTCGCCTGCGATAACTATTGCATCAATTTGCTCATTCGAGATATAATTCAGCAAAAAATCAAGCATAATTTTTTGGTCAGCAAGCAGGGGGAAATCGTAAAGGCTTTTCCCCAAGTGCCAATCTGATGTATGTAATATTTTCATCGGCTCACCTCACTTATATTGTACCGATTTTTGTTACTTTTGTGAAGTCTTTCGACAACTTTAGAGTTCAACAAATAGTATAATAATTTAAAATTACCAAATAATGGAATATTGAAAGCGGGAGTTTGTATGGATATTATTGGTACCAAGACCAAATGTACGTCAAAATTTTTTTCAGATTCGCTACCTAGAGTAGAAATATCTGATGAGCTTACTTTACTTGAGCGCAGATTAGCAGAATTTGTTGGAACAAAGCATTGCGTTTTGACTTCGAGCGGGACAGCGGGACTTTTGACTGCACTGCGGGCAAGTGGAATTCGCGACGGCGACGGCGTAATGTGCACGTCGTTCAGCTTTTTTGCTACAACTGAAATTATAACCCTTGCAGGGGCAGTGCCTGTTCTTGTGGACACAAACCCGAATACTTTTAATATTGACCCATATTGCCTTGAGTATGTGCTCAAAAAATGTGTGAGAACGCGTCAACCATTGCCCAAAGCGCTTGTCGCAGCCGATTCTTTCGGTCTTCCCTGTGACTTTGACGCAATCGAAGAAATTTGTGCAAGATATAATATTACCTTAATTGAGGACATGTCAGGTGCGTTTGGCGCAAGCTATAAGGGGCGAAAAACTGGCAGCTTTGGCCGTTTTTCAGTAGCTTCATTTTTTCCAGCGCGTCCGCTTGGCGGCATTGGTGACGGTGGCGGAGTCTTTTGCCGCAATCGAGAGGACTTAAAGCTTGTGGAAACTTTGCGCGGTATCAGCGAAAATCAACATTTTGATTTTGTTAAAGCAAGTGCCGTCAGCGAAAAGCTAAACTGCTACAGCGACGAGCTTTCGCGGCGCCAGCTTGTGGCAGCGCGTTACCGCGACAACTTCAAGGGTTTTGTCAAGGTGCAGCAGACCGACGATGACTACATAAATGCATATACGCAATTTGTGATTGCGCTTTTAGACGAAAAACAGCGTGAGCGCGTGATTGATGCCTTAAAAGAAAAGAGCATACCTTGCAGCATTTTGCACTGCACACAGCGTACCCGCAACGAAAATGAATGGGAGCGTGTGGTGCTTGCAAATACACAACAGGCGGCGCAAAGGCTGCTTGCCATACCTATGCATCCATTTTTGAGCGTACATGTAGTGGATTATATCAGTGAATGCATTATGGAAACTGTGGACGCTCCAGTGAGGGTAACTGACATGAACAAAGCGGAAGAATTGGCAGCACAATAAGCTTTAGCGGCGTATTGCCTCCAAAAACTATTGACAGCATATTTGGATATGGTATAATTAGGTAAAGGAGGCTTACAATGAGAAAATTTATATGCATAGTGACTGCTTTAGTTCTGGCAATTTCTTTAGTACCAATAACAGCATTTGCATCTGACACAGTTGACCCATCTCGTCCCGCAAGAGCAAGACATGTCAGCGTTCGATGCTCCAGCGGCTCAACAAAAATGAGAATCGGCAAATATATCACGCTTGATGCGCGGATTTCTCCAGATGACCTAGCCTATGATTCAGTCGAATATACGAGCAATGACTACGAAGTAATTGATGTTGAGCGATACGGTGAAGTCACGGCAGTCGGTCCTGGATATGCGACGGTTACGGCAAGCGTTTACATAACACCACAGATTGACGGCGCAAGAAAGACTAAAATAGGTTCTGGCTCAATTGAAATAATGGTGTATAACAAAGACGGCACAAAGCCCGCCGACCCTAACGACGAATCTTCAAAAGATGAGCCAGTCTCTCCAAAATCACCAAGTAGCACTAACCTTAGCGGCGCAAGGATTTCGACAGCCACGCTTACAGCGGCCGTGAAAAAAGCGGTAATCAAGGGCACAACCACCAAGGCCACATTTAAAAATGTTTCTGCGGTATCTTCGGCTGCGCTTCACCAAGCTAACGATACGATGAAAGCGGGCGGCGGCACAGTTCAACTTTATTTTGACACAATCAACACCAACAAAACACTTGACGGCAGAATTATCATTAATCCAAAATCGGCTGTTAATCTAAATAGTACTGTCAGTCTTGGAGTTCAAACGAATGAGCGGTCGGTATCGTCAGTGCAAACCAAGCTTCAAAAGTCATTCAAGAATGATTTGTATGTCATAAAAACAACACAAAGCGGGTCTTACGGAATGCCTGTGACGATTCAGGTCATGACTAATTCGTCGCTAGCCAAGGTTAGAAAAGGAAATCTTAGAGTTTATTCCTACGACGCCGTAGAAAATATCTACCAGTCGCTTAAAGACACAGGCATCTCCATTGACAAAAATGCACTTGCAACTTTCACAACCACTCAAGGTGAGTACTTAATCATCTCAAACGGAGAATTGACAATAAAGTAATCCAAGAATACATAATTAAGGTGCAGGCTGATAACAAAGCCTGCACCTTTTTGTTTTACGCTATTCTTTAATATCAAAGTAGCTGCCTGTGCCAGAAATAGCTTGGTTAGTGTACTTGAGCACCTTGTTGTTTTGAACTGAACCTTGAACTTCCTTTTTTGCTTCATCATAAAGCCTATCAATGACTCGGTTTATTTTTTTATCAAGCTGAATCATTTCGCTCATCATCTTGGAAATTTGCGGCTTGTCTTGCTTAATTGCGTCAGCAGCAGCAGGCGAGGACGCTTTCAGCGCGTCATATTCCGCCATGAGCTGTTCACGCTTTTCAATGGACTCAACAAGAAAATCAAGGTCATCGCTTTGGACCATTTTTTTAGTGAGGGAGAGCAGCTCAGTGATAATCGCAAGACCGCTTGCGTGTTTCACAGGAACGCTCATACAGCATTACCTCCGACATTTACGCGCTGCTGAGCCTGTTTGCGGCTGATTTTATTAGCCTGCTCAAATGCATCGCGCAAATCGCGAACAAGAGGTATGCAGTCCTCTACAATCTTAGCATCTTTTTTAAGATTTGCTTGAAGAAGCTGTTGCGCAATGAAAATATACATGTCGCGCAGCTCTTTGGAAATAGGGTAGCGCATATCAAGCGAATCCGCAAGCGTGGCCACAATAGTTTGGCTTTTGGTCAATGCGGCATTGACTGCCGCATAGTCCTTGGTATTAATTTTAATTTTAGCCAACGTTAATTGCTTGGCAAGCTCCTCATAAAGCTTGACAAGAAGCTCGCCGGGCGTAAGTGTTGAAAGAGACTGCTCCTTATATTGCTGATACGGATTGGCAAGTTGCATGTTTCCACCTCATAAGAACT
Source organism: Oscillospiraceae bacterium (assembly GCA_031554155.1). Classification (GTDB taxonomy): domain Bacteria; phylum Bacillota; class Clostridia; order Oscillospirales; family Ruminococcaceae; genus WRAV01. The sequence goes on along the minus strand of JAVBKH010000154.1, from coordinate 5,966 downwards.
TTTATTATTGGTTCAGCCACGAGCTTTGCGAGTTCATTTTTTGAACAGCCATTTCAAGTGCTGAAAAACGTTTCCAGTAGCGGTTGTGTTGGGATTCCATGCGCTCTTTTAGCTGCGCTACATACTTGTCGACTGCGGAAATCTGTTTGCCTAACTGGCTTGAATTGTCTGCGGTAAGAATTTCAGTACCTGCAATTCTTACAAGAGAGCCGCGGTTTGTGCTGCTTGTTCTTGCTGCGCGGTCTATAATTCCGTTAAGCTTGGCACCAATGCCATTGTCTGTGTCTGTGAAAAGCAAGCGAACCTTGTCAGGGCTAGTTTCAAGCATCTTGCGCAGTCTTTCTTCGCCTGTGCCTTGACTGTTTTTCACGGTGTCGAATTCAAGCTGGCCTGCTTGGTTAATGTCTCCAGTGTTTATTTTTGTGACGATACCTATATCAAAGAGGGATATTCCCGAGGCTTCGACTTTTTCAAAAAATGTTGAGCGCATTTCGCCAAGAATTCCACGAAGTGTGCTGTCGCTGCGAAGTAGGCCTTTTTTAGCTTCAGCTTCCCAGGTTTTAATCTGGTCTTGAGTCATGTCGGCTTTTTGTTCGTCAGTAAGTGGCGAGTAATCGCCGTTTTTGGTTTCGTTTATTGCAGCGTTCAGCGTGTAAACCAACGCATTGTAGTCGGTCATCCAGTCCGTGATTCGCTTTACAACATCGCTAGGGTCTGAAGAAATGTCAATTTTAATCGGTGCATCGCCTGCTGCTGAAACCTCATTGACTGTGATTGTAGCGCCGTTATAGTCGAATGTGTTTGTGGGTCTGGAAACTACTGCGCCGTCGATAACTACTTCAGCATAATTACCCTTGGTGCTTGTAGCTGCCGTGGTGTTTGCCGCTGCCGTTTCGTAAACATAGTCACTACCGACTTTATTATTGATGCCCGTAAGATTCTTCAAAAATTCGCCAGTATCCACGACTTTGATGTCGCCACTTTTGCCTGCGATGGAGAGTTGACCGTTTTTGACTGACGCAATAACAGAGCCACCGAACGCGTCATTGATTTGCTCCATAAGGCCTTGCAAGGTAGTATCTTTGTTGTAGCTGACCGACTTAGCAGCGCCGCCATCGGTGGAGATTGTCAAGGTTTTATTGTCAGTAGATACGTTGGTGATTTTGTTGCCATCGACACCTCTCAACTGACCTAGGGTAACACCAGTGGTGCCTCTGTTTGTGGTAAAGTCTTTGCCAGCATCTTTCGCAAATCCAAGGCTGCTGTACAAATCAGCTTGAGTGGAAGTCACAGTTGCGGGGCTGCCAATTTTAACAGAGGTAGTGCCATCTGTGAAGAAGGAAAGCTTGGTTGTGTCAACCTCTTGATGTGTGGCTTTTTCCGAGGTTGGGTTGCCTTCTGAATCGAGAACATATACGTTCTCCAACTCAGGTTTACCGTCGCCATCAAGAATAGGATGACCGTCTACATCTAGCTTTGCCTTCATTGTGTCAACTGTTTTGTAAGTGTGTTCAGCCGTGAAGATTACCTTTTTAGCGGCTTCTGCGCCGAATTCATATTTAATATTCTCGTTGAGGTATTCAGCGTATTGTGCGTTGCCGCCACCCCTAATATTATCGAGGTCTTCTTTTTTGAGGTGAAGGTCTTTTGTCACGCCGTCAATAGTTACCGAGATAATTCCCTCTTCGATACCAGCGGCAAGAGGTGCATTTGTGAGGTTTGCAGTTGCCTTGGTTTCTGGCTTGTAACCCATGCTCATATTTGTATTGCCGATTGAGCTTGTAATACCAACCAAGTCCATCAAGCTGCCTGCGCCAAAGTTTGAGTCTGACGAAATGCTGAAAGCTTCAGGGTCCATGGGGTCTGACATTATCTTTGTTTTGCCGTCAGCGCCTCTAACAAATTCAACGCTTGTGCCTGTAAAAGCGTTTTGTATACCTTTGTTTATTGCAGTGTACACATCATCAATTGTAAACTTGCCTTCTGCGAGCTTGGTGGAATCAACTTTCATCGGGTCTGCTTTAACATATTTTGTCACGCCGTTAATGGTCATCTGAAATTCCATGCTCTTGAGCTGCTTGCCTAGAGCTATCATTTCTGGGCTGCCAGGAGTAAGTCCCTCGCTGCTAGCGTCGCCTTCAACTTTGATTTGATTTTTCTTTTGTGAAGAAGAATCATTGCCTGTAATTAAAAAGTCTGTACCTACGCTGCCGCCGCTCTTTGCACCAAAAATCTGGTTCATCAGGTTGCCCTGTACGTCACTTAAAACAATATTTTGGCCGCCACCAGTGGTTTTTGAGGTAAGCGTGAACTGGTCAGTGAATTTAGAATAGGTCATGGTCACGCCTGCGTCACTGTTTTTAATCTTAGACATAAGCGCGTCAAGGGTTTCATCTTTCGAAACCGAAATTTCTTTACCGTTTATGTTAAATTTTAGCAATTCACCTTGAACATTTTTGAAAGCATCAATTTGACTAATTTTAGTCTTGGAGGTGTCAATACGGTTAGTGTCGCCTTCGTCCACGCCAAGTAGCGAGCTGTTCGAGGCAATAATAATCTTACCAGCATCGGAGTCAAGCTTGATTTTGTTGTCTGCGTCCAAGCCAACAGCAACACGAGGAATACCAGACACACCATTGACCGTTTTGGTTCCAAAGGCTGTTGTAATTATATCCTGTAAGCCAGTTTTAAATTTATCGATATCTAAGGTATTGCCAGTTGTTGTTCTGATTGCATCATTGAGCTTATCAAGCTGAATGGTCTTAACGTCGCCGTCAACGTCAATAGAAAGAGTCTGGCCTGTAAACGCTTTTACATTGCCCATTTCCTTGCCTTCAATCATGTTGTCCATGCTAAGGGTTGTGGAAAGCTTAGTTTTGCTGGCAAGGGTTTCAGCAGAAGCAAGCTGCTGCACCTTTGAAATATTAAAGCTGCTGACAATAGATTCTTTATTTGTTGTAACTGAAACTTTACTAGAGCTTGAGGTGGCTTTAAATGTGTTGAAGAATGCGTTACTTGCTATGTTTGTGTTTCCACCTGCGGTATATTGAAGAGCTTTAGATTGAAACGCCGTTAGCGCCGTTGACATAGAGCGATAAGCAGTCATTTTCCAATTCAAAAGTTGCTTTTGTTGGCCTTGTTTGGAAATTTTGAGCTTTGTTCCAGATGTCAAAGCGTTGACAAGACTATCAGTGTCGAGGCCTGTGGCAAGACCGCCGATACCTTTTCCCGATACGCCGAGCATCGAAGATAAACTTGAAGATGAACTTGCTGGACTTACTGCCATAAAAAAGACCTCCCTGTCTTTGGTAAATAATACGAATATATCTGTCCTATAATCATTATCGGCATATATATTTAAAACTTTAGCAGAAATATACATTGTTATTATTTGTAACTATTTAGCTAGCTTTTTGGATAAGCAAGCTAATACAAAAAGGAAACAGAGCATTGCAAGCAAAGCGACTGTTTCCATTAATTTGTAAGGTGAGATTACCCTTTAGCCAATCTGCGCAAAATAGCATCGGGAATTGAGCCAAGAGGCAGTTGCTCTGCAACGCCACCAAGGTTATATGCAACCATTGGCATACCGTAAACAACGCAAGTGGCTTGGTCTTGGCCAATTGTATGTGCGCCACGTTTTTTCATCGCAAGAAGATTTTTCGCGCCGTCTGCGCCCATGCCTGTGAGAATTACGCCGACTGCGTTTGCTGCTGCCGTTTCGGCGACAGATTCAAACAAAGCATCTACAGAAGGGCAGTGGCCGCTGACTTTTTCGCCTTCTTGACACGCAACATAGTATCCGCGGGCATCGTGCTTTAGCCGCATATGCTTGTCGCCTGCTGCAATCAGAATTAAGCCCGTTTCAACTCGGTCGCCGTTCTGTGCTTCGCGTACGCCCATCTTGCAAATTTTGTCAAGACGTTCTGCGTACATGCGGGTAAAAACTGGCGGCATATGTTGAACAATGACGATACCAGGGCAGTTAGCTGGCAATTCGCGCACAACCGCGAGAATTGCTTCAGTGCCACCAGTCGATGCACCAATCGCAACAATACTTTTTGGATTTGGGAATTTCAGTGTCCCCATCGTTAGCTTGGGAGGGGGCACCTGTGGACGTGTTGGTCTGCCTGCTGCTCCACCGCCTGCCTGCATTTGGGTGCTTGGCGGGGGTATAGGCGCTGCCGCTGCCATTGTGCGCGAGGAAGTGGAGGCCATAGCAATGCGTATTTTGTTCAAGGTTTCAGCGATGAAGGCGTTGTTGTCGAAATTCGGACGCGTGTTTGGTTTGGAAACGAAATCGACTGCACCTGCTGCCAAAGCTTCAAAAACGTTGCTGCTAAGCGCACTTATCACAACGACTTGTATATGCGGGTAACGTGGTCTTACTTGCTTTAAAAAATCAGTGCCACGCATTTTGGGCATTTCAATATCAAGAGTGATGACGTCGGGCCGCACCACCGTAATTTTCTCCATAGCTTCAAAAGCGTCGGAAGCTACACCAACGACCTCTATGGTAGGGTCGGCGGAGAGGGAACGCGACATAAACTCTCGAAAAAATATGGAGTCATCCACAATCATTACTCTAATTCTTTTTGACATGTCTAAACGCCTTTCTGATAAACTGATGGCATTATGTAGTTGAATGGGGTAGGCTTAGGAATTGACTCTGTGTGTCCGATAAACAGGAAGCCACCTGGGCAAAGCGCGTCATAGATTCGTTGAACTAGCGCAGCCTTTGTGGGTGTGTCGAAGTAAATCATGACATTGCGACAGAACACGACTTGGTAAGGTTTTTTTACATGAATGGGGTCCATCAAGTTAAAGGGTCTGTACACTACCTCGCTACGGAGTTCTGGCACAACTTGAACTTGATTGTCGCCGTACTTTGTAAAATACTTTTTCTTCCAAACGTCGGGCATATCCTTTAGCGCTTCAGCAGAGTAAACGCCGAGCTTTGCGATTTCAAGAACCTTTTGCGAAAGGTCGGTAGCAAGAAGTTTGGAGTCCCACTTGGGAGTCTTGCTTCCGAAATAATCTTTTAGAACCATGGCGAGTGTATACGGCTCTTCTCCAGAGGAGGAGGCTGCACACCAGATTCTAAGGTCGCGGTCGCGAACATCACGCTCTAGCATAGGCAAAACTTGATTCTTGAAATAATCAAAGTGGTCAGCTTCGCGCATAAAAAAGGTGTGATTTGTGGTAACTTTATTGAGCAGAGTTGTAATTTCTTTGCCTGTTGTGTCCCTTTCAAGAGCCTTGATATATGCTGAATAGTCGGCATAATTGTGCTCTTCAAGGTAGCTTGTCAGTCTGCCTTCTAAAAGTACTCGCTTTTGTGCAAGATTAATACCGTAGTGTTTTTTCAAATAGTCAACCAAGTATTTAAACTCGGCATCGGTTATTTTCATCATGCGAACTTTTCATCCATTCCATAATCAAAATTTGAAATTGCTAATTTACTGGTCACTATCTGAAGACGAGGAAGAATCAGCAGTGGTTTCGGGAGTTGGGATACCGTAATCGTCAAGAACAGTTCTGCAATCAAGAATCAACTTGATTCCCGTATCAGTCTTACCGACACCGCTTACAAAGCGCGTCTCGACAGAATTTGTAAAGGAGGGCGGCGGTGAGATTTGGTCGTCATCAAGTGTGAGTACTTCGGTTACGCTGTCGATTATCATGCCGACGGAAATATCGCCCATTTCCACGACTATTATACATGTGCGTTCGTTGTAATCCTGTTGAACCTTGCCGAATCGAATGCGAACGTCAATAATCGGTATAACCTTACCGCGAAGGTTTGTAATTCCACGAACAAAATCTGGGCAGCTAGGCACGCGTGTAACAGGCTGCACATTGATAATATCCACAACATTTTGGATTGCAATAGCGTATTCCTGATTATCCAAATCGAAAATCAAATATTTATTGCTAAGGGTATCTTCTTCTTGCTGGTTATCCAT
>JAVBKH010000023.1:0-3901 GCA_031554155.1 Oscillospiraceae bacterium | reverse complement strand
TTTATCGTAACGGCTTTCCATAGCGTGATATGACATATTATTTCCGCCTTTCATATTATATAGATATACTGTCCGCTATCAGTTTCAAAAAACCTCCCGTCAGTTAATTCTAAAAGTATCGCGTTCAACTAGCCTTGCTGCGATTTTTACACGCATTGGCGGTGTTTTGCCGTCCAGCAGCTCGCAAAGCTCGTTCACTGCTATTGTGCAAAGTGTTTCCACCATGTTGTCCACACTGGTCAAAGCGGGGCTTGAGCACTCTGCTAAAATTGAGTTGTTAAAGCCAATTATTGGGATTTTCCGCTCTTGCTGCGATATTGCCTTTAGCGCGCCTATGGCCAAAATATCCTCAGAAGCTAGTACTGCGTCCACGTTTTGTCCGCTTGAAAGTATCTCTGCAACTTGCTCTGTGACAATATCTACAGATTTTTGCGTGTTGAGTATCAGCTTTTCGTTTACGGGAATTTTTAGCTGCTCGTGGCCAAGGTGATAACCCTCAAGCTTTTGTGTTCCGCTGTAAGACTTGGTATCGTAAATATACAAAATATCTCGGCAGCCTTTTTCGTAAAGCCGCAAAACATTTTCCCTCATGGCTTCGCTTTCTTCGCAAAGCACACAATATGTGCTTTCACATTCGACAAGTCCGTTCACGATAATAACAGGCACCTGCTTTGCCGCCTGCTCAATGTGCGAGTTGTCGCTTTGCTCCTTAAACGCTGAACCCACCAGTATTATTGCGTCAACCTTCTTGGATAGTAAAATGCTCATGGCTGTTTTTTTATCCTCAATCTTGTTGCCAGTACAGCAAAGCATAGCATTAAGCCCGTTTTCTCGCAGCAGACGCTCAATTGAAGCTACCGCAGCAGAGTAATACAAATCTGCAACGTCGGTGCACAAAATCCCCACCATTCGCATTGTGCCAAGCCCAAGCCCCCGCGCAAAGCTGTTTGGCGTAAAGCTTGCATTTTCAATGACTTGTAGCACTTTTTCGCGGGTGTTCTGGTTAACATTTTGGCTGTTGTTCAAAACCCTAGAAACTGTCGCTATTGATACTCCCGCTTGTTTTGCAATATCATATATGTTTATGTTGCTTTTTTTTTGCATATTTTTCTCCTGTAAGCACTTTCACATATCCATAATATAAGAAATTGCTAAATAAATCAAGCAGAAATCATAGGTTTTGTTGTCGACATATAAATTCGTTAAAAAAACAAGCAAAGTTCCGCGTTAGCTGAACTTTGCTTGTAAAAAATAATAATTTGATTTGCAAAATATGTGTAGAAGTCGCCGTAAAAGTGTTACAACAGTGTTGCTGTCGTTATCTTTGTACGCGTCCGCTTCCATCGCCACCTGCAAGCTTGCTAACCTCGTCAACGCTGACTTGGTTGAAGTCGCCTTCAATGGTGTGCTTTAGTGCGCTTGCAGCAACAGCAAATTCAAGTGCTTGCTGCTCGGGCATATCCTTTAGGCTTGCGTAAATCAAACCTGCGCCAAAGCTATCTCCGCCGCCTACACGGTCAACAATATGCACTGCGTATTTCTTGGAGAAAAAGAATTCTTTGCCGTTATAGAGCATTGCGGCCCAGTTGTTGTCGTTTGCAGAAATTGACTCGCGAAGTGTAATCGCGACCTTTTTAAAGCCAAAACGTTCAGAAAGCTGTGTTGCGACGCTCTTGTAGCCCTCGTGGCTAATTTGGCCGCTTGTTATGTCGGTATTCTGCGCCTTGATGCCGAAAACATCGCCTGCGTCCTCTTCGTTTGCAATGCAGACGTCGACGTACTTGACAAGCTTGCTCATGACCTCTTGTGCTTTTTCGCGGCTCCACAAATTCTTGCGGTAGTTGAGGTCACAGCTAATCGTAATTCCCTTTGATTTTGCGGCTTTGCAAGCGTCTTCGCAAATTTGAGCAACATTGTCGCCCAATGCGGGTGTAATTCCTGTAAAGTGGAACCAATCCACACCGTCGAAGATTTTTTCCCAATCAAAATCTGCGCTTGTGGCAGCAGCGATTGAGGAATTTGCGCGGTCGTAGATTACCTTGGACGGACGCTGACTAGCGCCTTTTTCAAGGAAGTAGATGCCAACACGGTCGCCGCCGCGAACAATCTTTGATGTATCCACGCCAAAGCTGCGCAGCGAATTCACAGCAGCTTGGCCAATATCGTGCTTGGGCAGCTTTGTGACAAAGCTTGCATTCATGCCGAAATTAGCAAGAGAAACCGCGACATTGGCTTCGCCGCCGCCGTAGGTTGCGCCAAAGCTAGTCGATTGAGTAAAACGATAGTACCCTTCAGGTGCAAGGCGAAGCATGATTTCGCCAAACGTAATTATTTTTGACATAGACATTCTCCCTTATTTTTTTTGAAGCAGATGTACTGCAAATCCACCAAATTCTTTTTCCAAATAAATTGCTACAGGGTTTCCCTTGTCGTCTGCCTTTGCAGAGGACTCGTTGAAGGCAAAGCCTTTGCCAGAAAGATAACGCTTTGCGCGAGGAATTGAGTTGGTTTTTATTGCAATGTGGCCGTTTTTGCCTAGGAACGGTGTCTTCATCACTTCGATAAGGCTGCCTGTGAAGATAGATGAACTGCCTACTTTTTTGTCAAGGCCAAATGCCAAGCAGAAAAGGTCTGCAATTTCGTTAGCTTCTGTCTCATTTGCGCCGTTGATTCCAATATGGGCAAGCTCAAAGCCTAGCACTGTTCTAACAGCTTCGTCGCTTAGGCGCTTGATTTCGTCGAATTTGCCGGCATCGACTAACGCAGGGTCAACCATCCAAGACCCACCGCAAGCAATTATGCGGGGAAATGCAAGGTATTCGTTGATGTTTTTCGCGCTGACTCCGCCAGTAGGCATGAACTTGACTGTGGTATACGGTGCTGCCATCGCCTTTATTGCAGGCAAACCGCCAGATGCCTCCGCAGGGAAGAACTTGACGACCTCAAGTCCTAGTTCAAGGGCGCGTTCAATGTCGCTTGGGGTTGAGCAACCAGGTGTGATTGGTATACCCTTTTTAGCGCAGTACTCAACAATTTTGGGGTTAAGCCCTGGACTTACCAAAAATGTTGCGCCTGCTTCAATCGCGCGGTCAACCTGCTCGGTTGTAGTCACTGTTCCTGCACCGACTATCATTTCTGGTATTGCCTTGCGAATTAGTGCGATAGATTCGGCTGCTTTGTCTGTGCGAAAGGTAACTTCTGCGCAGGGAATGCCACCGTCAAAAAGAGCTTGCGCAAGTGGAACAGCTTTCGCCGCGTCGTCGATTTTCACAACTGGTACAATACCAATTTCGGAAATCTTTTTTAGAATTTCGTGCATTTTTTACTCCTCCTATTTACTTATTTAGGCTGCTTGCCAATGTAGGCAAGAATTCCACCGTCAACGTAGAGAATATGTCCGTTCACGAAGTCAGATGCCGAGGAAGACAAGAAAACTGCTGGTCCTTTTAGGTCGTCGGTGCGACCCCAACGGGCAGCGGGTGTTTTGCCGATGATGAAAGCGTCAAATGGGTGACGTGAGCCGTCCGCTTGAGCTTCTCTAAGCGGCGCTGTTTGCGGGGTTTCAATGTAACCAGGGCCAATGCCGTTGCACTGAATATTAAACTCGCCGTACTCGCTTGCAATATTTTTAGTGAGCATTTTCAGTCCGCCCTTAGCAGCCGCATATGCGCTGACAGTGTCGCGGCCAAGCTCGCTCATCATGGAGCAAATATTGATGATTTTGCCTCCGCCTTTTTTAATCATGGACGGTATAACCGCCTTGGCAACGATAAATGGCGCGTTTAGGTCAACGTCGACTACTTGTCTGAAATCTGCGGCAGTCATGTCAGTCATGGGTATGCGCTTGATGATGCCTGCGTTGTTGACGAGAATATCAATAACGCCGACCTCTTTTTCGACT
>JAVBKH010000248.1:0-7580 GCA_031554155.1 Oscillospiraceae bacterium | reverse complement strand
ATGCAATTAAATGTTAATTTGCAGTTCTACAGGACAATGGTCGCTGCCAAAAATATTAGGCTTAATTTCAGCAACAGCTACCTTTTCCATAAATCGTTTTGACACAAGAAAATAGTCAATGCGCCAACCAACATTTTTCTCGCGAATTCCTGGCATTAGCGACCACCATGTGTAGCCGTCGCTTTTGTCGGGGTTAAGCTCGCGGTAAGTGTCAGCAAAACCAGAAGCTAGAAGCTGCGTCATTTTTTCGCGTTCATCATCGGTAAAACCTGCATTTTTGCGGTTGCTCTTAGCATTTTTAATGTCCATTTCGGTATGTGCTACATTTAAATCTCCACAAATCACAACAGGCTTTTTAGCGTCAAGATTAAGCAGATACGCCTTAAACGCTTCTTCCCACGTCATTCGGTAGGCAAGCCGCGCAAGCTCTCTCTGGGAGTTTGGCGTGTAGCAATTGACGAGAAAAAATTCTTCAAATTCAAGCGTGATTACCCTGCCCTCTTGGTCATGCTCGCCGTGTCCTATGCCATAAGTCGCAGATATTGGCTTTATTTTCGAAAAAATTGCAGTACCAGAATATCCTTTTTTCACTGCGGAATTCCAATATTCTTCGTAACCCATCAAGTCAAGCTCTGCTTGTCCTTTTTCCATTTTGGTCTCCTGCAAGCAGAAAATATCAGCATCAAGCTCTCTAAAGCTCTCCATAAAGCCCTTTTTCAAGCTCGCTCTAAGTCCGTTAACGTTCCATGAAATTAGTTTCATATGTAGTCTCCTCATCAAAGATATTCCTAGTATACCACATTTGCAGTTGCTTTTTAAATAGGCTTGTGTTACTATAGTCAGAAAAACTTGAGGAGGTCTTTGCATGGAATTTAAAATTCGACCAGTTCGCTCATCAGATGCCCAAGATTTACAAGAAATCCGAACTATGCGCGGCGTTGTGGAAAATTGCCTCGCCTATCCATCTCAGCGCGTAGCGCAATCGGAAGAAAATATCGCTAAGCTTGGAGATGACTCACACTATTTTGTAGCAGTAGTAACTCTGCCAGATGGTAGCGAAAAAGTAGTTGCAAATGCAGGGCTTCATGTTGAAACAAATCCTCGCCTTCGCCATACAGCAGAAGTAGGAATACTTGTACACACAGATTACCAAGGCATGGGAATCGGTAAGGCATTGATGAATTCCTTGCTTGATATGGCCGATAACTGGCTTATGCTTGTCCGTGTGGATTTAGAAGTATACACCGACAATGAGCGCGCAATACACTTGTATGAAAGCTTAGGCTTTGTCAAGGAAGGCATATTGCGTAAGGCTGCAATTAGAAATGGTCAGTATGTTGACGCATTTATCATGGCCCGAATTAAAGAATAACATAAAACCGCCGCCGAAATTTTTCGGCGGCGGTTGCTTTTTTATTTTCTGATAAAACGTCTTGAAATTAATTTGCCAATTTCAACAATCGGCAGTGGCGCGATTGAAAGTGCAACAACGAGTAACCAATGCGCTACTGATAGGTCAACCAGCTTGAATATATGCTCAAGCGCAGGTATAAGTGTAATTAAAAGAACAATTGCAAGCGAGCCTAAGAACGCTTTAATCATGGCTGTGTTTGTGAATAAGCCAATCTTAAACAGCGACGAGCGACTGCGGCAGTTAAATGCCTGCGTAAGCTGTGAAAGTGCAAGAACTAGGAAGGCCATTGTCATACCGACTTCGTGTGTGTGAGGAATTAGCGGTGATATATCCACGAAATTGCCGATAAAGTAGCCTGTAAGCGTTAAAACACCAACCATTACACCTTGAAGAACTATGATTAAGCCTAATCCGTTTGCAAAAATACCTTCGTTTCTTGGCACAGGTTTACGGCGCATAACGTCTTTTTCTACAGGCTCCATGCCAAGTGCAAGCGCTGGGAATGCGTCTGTAACAACGTTTACAAGCAGCAAGTGGATTGCAAGTAACGGTGAGCCCCAGCCTAACAGCATGGAGAACAGCACAACGAAAATTTCACCAAGATTTGAGCCGAGCAGGAACTGGATAGTCTTCTTAATATTGTCGTAAATTCCACGGCCTGTTCCGATTGCTGCAACAATTGTGGAGAAGTTGTCGTCGGTGAGAACCATGTCGGCAGCGCCTTTTGCAACGTCGGTGCCTGTGATTCCCATTGCACAGCCGATGTCCGCTTCTTTAAGCGCGGGAGCGTCGTTTACTCCGTCGCCAGTCATGGAAACAACGTCGCCATGCGCCTGCCACGCGCTGACTATGCGAATCTTGTCCTCTGGGCTGACTCGCGCGTACACGCGATATTTTTCTATATTATCCTCAAGCTCCCATTGCGGCATGGCTTGAAGCTGCACACCGCTGATGGCTTGGTCTTCATTTTCCAAAATTCCAAGCTGCTTCGCAATTGCAGAAGCTGTTGTAACATGGTCTCCTGTAATCATTACTGTCTTTATGCCTGCCTCGTGGCAACAAGCAACTGCGTCCTTGGACTCCTCACGCGGCGGGTCAATCATACCGATTAAGCCCATAAACATAAGGTCGGACTCGAGGTTTTCGCAGCCAGGGTTTTGTGGCAGAACGTCAATCTCTTTACAGGCCACCGCTAACACGCGTAAAGCGTTGCGAGCCATGCGAAGATTTACTTCGTCAGCTTTTGCGCTGTCGACATTGTTACAAAGCGGCAAAAGAACGTCGTAGCCACCTTTTACAACGACAATCAACTTGCCGCTAACTTGGTGAACTGTAGTCATAAGCTTGCGGCCAGAGTCAAACGGAATTTCAAACACGCGTGGGAATTGTTTGTCTAGCTCGGTTTTATCAATTCCGCAAACAACGCCTGCTGCAACAATCGCAGTTTCAGTCGGGTCACCGACATGTCTGTCCTTGCCATCTTCGTTGATAACCTTGCCGTCGTTGCACATTGCACCAAGTCTTACTAAATGCTTTGATTTTTCGGGCATTTCTTCCGCCATGTCAATGATGCCTGCGCCAGGTGCCCAAACTTTCATGACAGTCATGCGGTTTTGGGTCAGTGTGCCTGTTTTATCGGAACAAATTACAGAAGCGCAGCCAAGTGTTTCAACTGCTGGCAGTCTGCGAATAATCGCGTTTTTCTTAACCATTTGCTGTACGCCGATTGCAAGAACAACTGTGACAACAGCCGTTAATCCCTCTGGAATTGCCGCAACAGCAAGGGAAACGGAAGTCATAAACAGAGTCATAAGCTCCATGCCTTGAATCATGCCGATAACAAATATAATTGCGCAAATCCCAAGCGCGAGAAATCCAAGATATTTGCCAAGCTGCGCAAGTTTTTGTTGTAGAGGTGTGGCCTCGCCGCCCGCATTATCAAGCAGACCTGCGATTTTGCCCATTTCTGTGTTCATGCCTGTGCCTGTTACAACGGTTTTTGCGCGTCCGTAGCTCACAGCGCAGCCAGAATATACCATATTGATTCTGTCGCCCAATGGTGCGCCTTCTTCAACCACAGCGCTTGCGTCTTTTTCAGAGGGGACACTCTCGCCAGTCAATGCGGCTTCGTCACATTTTAGGCTTGCAGACTCAATAATTCGAGCATCTGCGGGAATAAAATCTCCCGCTTCAAGCAAAACAATGTCGCCAGGCACAATTTGTGCAGATGGAATTTCAACAACAACGCCATCTCTAACAACTTTAGCCGTTGGCGCAGACATATCTTTGAGCGCGTCGAGGGCTTTTTCTGCTTGGCTTTCCTGCCTAACGCCGAGTATGCCGTTGACAATAACTATCGCAATGATTATGATAGAATCAATGTATTCTCCAGTATTCTCAACAAGTGCCACAATAAACGAGACTGCCGCCGCAATAATAAGAATTATTACCATGACATCTTTCATTTGAAGCAAAAACTTTTGCAATACATTGAGATGCTTTTTGCCTTCGAGCTTGTTCTCGCCGTATTTTTCTTGAGCTGCTTTGGCTTGCAGTGCAGTTCTGCCAACAGTAACATCAACGTTGTACCCTTTTAATATCTCTTGTAACGACTTAACATAGTCCGACATGGCTTGTCCTCCAATATGTTTTAAGCAAAAATGCTGTGAGCTTTTTTATGCAATCCCTAACATTATATCATTATTTGGCGCAAATACAATACTTTTGGGAAAAAAAGAGAGGTTTTTATGGCAGCACGTGGATTAGTTAGCGCATTTTGGCTAAAGCTTGCAATGCTTTTGCTTATGATTTTTGACCACCTGTACTATTATATATTCCCACAAGATTTACTTTTTGCACACTACTTGGCAAGAATTGTTGCGCCTGTGTTCACGTTTTTAATGACGCAGGGCCTTGTTTACACACGTAATCGCATAAGATATATTCTGCGACTTTTTGGCTTTGGAATAATTATGGCGGTGGGAAATCTGATTCTAAACCTCGTAACAAAAATAAATATTCCGAATAATATTTTTCTTTCGCTTGGAATTGGCGCTGCCGTTATTTTTTGTATTGAGCAGCAAAAAAGCGACGAAAATCGTGTGCCTTGGGTAGCTTTTACAGTGATTTTGTTTATAGCATCGCTTTTTTGCGAGGGTCAATACATTGTTCCGCTAATGGCTGTGATATTTTATTTTTTTAGAGAAAATCGCAAGCTCATGTACTCCGCCTATATCGTTGTTTCGGGTGTGCCCTACTTGATAGCGTACGCGCTAACAGGTGAGCTAAAAGCACAATTCTTCATGATTTTCGCGGTTCTGCCGATTATGCTTTACAACGGCAGGCGCGGCCAAGACACAGCTTTTGCAAAATATTTTTTCTATATCTTTTATCCTTTGCATGTCTGGGTAATAGTATTAGCCAAATATTTTATTAAATAACCCATTTTTTTGCCGTGAATTTCTCTCACACCGTTCAGGGCGCATGTTTACAAGAATTGTGTCCTCGCCGATGACTTCAATGTCACACCAGTTTATTATGGTGTCCTCCTCGCGAAAAAAAAGCCCAAACAGTTTGCAACGTCCAAAAATAATCAGCGAAACAACGCGCGCGGTAACGGTGTCAACCTCAATATCCGAAACGCAGCCAAGGCAACTGCCGTCGCGGACATTTACAACGTCCTTAAATCTCAAATCAGTAATGCGGCACAGCAAATACGCCACCTCCCCATTTTATTTTATGCTTGTCCACGCAAAAATAGAACCTTGCAGCTTTAATAAGTTGCAAGGTTTCAGTATTTTTATTGCTTTTTTGCTGATTTTTTCGTCTTACCAAATTTGTCGTCGTACATCTGAATACTTTTGCGTACAATTTCCACAGCCTCACGTTGGCCCATAATCTCGTTTACTGCTGTTTGCTTGTGCTCAAGCTCCTTGTAAACCGAGAAAAAGTGCTGCATTTCGGAAAAAGTATGCGTGGGCAGAGCTTCGATGCTTCTGTAAACGTTGTAGGTAGGGTCATCAAAGGGTATTGCAATGATTTTTTCGTCGTTTGCGCCGTTGTCAATCATGCTTATTACGCCGATTGGATAAACGTTGACAAGCGTGTTCGACTTTATTGCCTCGGAGCAAAGCACCAAAACATCGAGGGGGTCGCCGTCGTCGGCGTAGGTGCGCGGAATAAAGCCATAGCTTGCAGGATAATGCGTAGACGTGTACAAAATCCTGTCAAGAATCAACAGACCCGTCTCTTTGTCAAGCTCATACTTGGTTTTGCTGCCCTTTTCAATTTCAATAAAAGCCAAAAAATTCTCGGGATTTATGCGTTCTGGCCTCATATCATGCCAAATATTCATATGGTCACTCCTCTATTGTTGTTGGTCTTTGAGTCTCGCATAAAAAAGCTTTGTGTTGGGGTCGCTTGTTGGGCGCGATTGCACCTCAAAGGTGTTAAACGACGATACAAACTGTGTTAGCTTTTGAAAACCGTAGTCACGCGAATCAAAATCGGGATATCTTTTCGACAAAATATTGCCAATTTCGCCGACAAAAACCCAACCGTTTTCATCTGATTTTTCCTTGATAATCGTATGAATTGCGCGGCGGATTTCAACTCTATTTGCGCGGGGCGCAGGCTCGTCGTCATTTTCCGTCTTGCATTTTTCCGCGTCAGCTTTGGCTTTAGCGTCTTTTTTGTCCTTGTCATCATCGCTTATAATATCGAGATACTTGAACTTGTTGCAGGCAGAAATAAAGGCAGACGGCGTTTTACGCTCACCCATGCCGACGACAAACATACCCGACTCGCGAAGCCGAGACGCAAGACGCGTGAAATCACTGTCGCTCGAGACGATAAAAAACCCCTCGACATTATGGGAATACAAAATGTCCATGGCATCTATTATCATGGCGGAGTCAGTTGCGTTTTTTCCTGTAGTATAAGAATATTGCTGAATTGGCGTTATGGAATTGCCGAGCAAAACGTCTTTCCAGTTGGCTTGCTTTGGGTTGGTCCAGTCGCCATAAATGCGCTTGTAGGTCGCAACGCCGTCGTTCGTCACTTCATCGAGTATAGTTTTAATATATTTGTGCGAAACGTTGTCGGAGTCTATAAGTACCGCAAATCTTTTTTCGGACATGATTGTCTCCTATCTAAAATACCTGCACGTTTGAATTCTTATAGGTAAAAAACTTGAAGCGAATGTCGTCTTCAAAAAATTCTTCTGATTCTTCCGTCTTGCTCCAACCCTCAAGCTCGTCGAAGTCTGGCATAAATCTGTCTGCTTCGGCTTCTTTATAAAACCGTGTAATGTAGGCTGTGTCACAATAATTCAAGAGCTGCTTGTAAATTAGCTCGCCGCCAATCACAAGCAAATCGTCTGTAGCATAGGCTTTTGCCTCTTCAAATAATTCCTCAATTGAATGGCAAATTATTGCACCATCGCAAGAAAAACGTTCGTCGGCAGTCAGCACAATATTTGTGCGATTTTGCAGTGGCTTTGCGTTTGGCAAGGTTTCAAGCGTTTTTCTCCCCATGATAACAACCTTGCCAGTGGTTTTGTCGCGGAAGAATTTCATGTCAGCTTTTTTGTGGAACAAAAGCCGATTGTTGCAGCCAATTCCCCAGTTTAGGTCAGCGGAAAAAATAAGCTTCATGGTTATACCTCAATGAAAAATAGGCGGTGAAGTCTCACCGCCGCAACTTAGCAAAGGCGGTTATTCTCCGCCCTCAAGTATTCTTTCAAGCCATATTGACGCTATTTTCAAAGCATCAGAAAGGTTATCCTTCTCGGTTCTTTTCTTTATGCGCTCTTTTGGTCTAAGCTCGGAATCCGTCGACAAAATCTGCACTGTAACTTTGCCAGGCATCTGTATGTCTTTAAAGTCCTTGTTGTCAAGGATTTGCAGCATAGCAACATATTCGTCGCTCATGTTGCCGTAATAAATAGTATTTTCATTGCGAACAAGAGGCTTGCCCTTATACATGAGCATCTTGTCGGCTTTAGCTTTCTCGGTCATCCACGTTCTCCCCTTCCGTTCGTTCAAATTATTATTATATCACAAATATTTCCATTACACAACCTTTATTGCCCAAGCAGGACAAACAGAGCTGCAATATCCACACAAAACACATTTTTCAAAGTTGCAAACGGCAAGATTATCTTGCA
>JAVBKH010000049.1:0-12467 GCA_031554155.1 Oscillospiraceae bacterium | reverse complement strand
TCACTTGCTTATTCTTTTAGGATATTTCTTCAAATTATTCTGTAAGGTTTTATTGCTTTACAGATGAAAGGTGTGATTTTCTGGGAAAAATTCTTCGTGCTCACCCAATAACGATTTTTTTTAACCTTGGCAGAGTTTTCTTTCTCATAATCATACCTGTTTTGCGCGGCTTAATCTCAACTTTTCATGGTGATTTCAACAAGTGGCTACATGGCGCTTGGGTAGATATTTTCGTGTTTCTGCTGATGATTGGCATTGCTGTGATGTTTTGGTTGCTGCTCAAGTTTCGCTTTAGCAGCACAGAAATTGAGATTTGGCAAGGGCTTTTTAATCGCAGACACACCGTTATTCCGTGGAAAAACGTCACTACTGCGACCTTTGACGCAAACTTTTACCTTAGGCCGCTACACGCTTTGAACTTTCGGGCGGACACTTTAGGCGGCAGCTTTAAAAAATCCGACTTTTCCATATTGCTTACAATAAAACAATCTATATCCATTTTGCAGAGTAGCCATCTAGCAGAAGATGAAGCCTTTGGTAAGGTTTACCAACCTACGACGCTTTCTATTGTTGCACTTTCACTACTGACATCTAACTCATTTGGTGGTATTCTATTTATGTCGGCACTTATCTCGCAATCGGGCAAGCTGCTTGGCGATGAATTTTCAAGCAGAATCATCGGCACATTTGAGGACGCTACCCGCCGTTTGGCCTTTGGGGTCCCCCCTGCCGCTATAGCGCTTGCTTATATTTTGTTGCTTGGGTGGCTAATCGGTTTTTCCATTCTGTTTATGCGGTATAAGAACTTTTCTGTGACTAAATATCTTAATACATTAGGTATAATCAGTGGTGTTCTCTCCAAAAAGGAGTACAAGATTCGTGTTACTGACATAAACTTTGTGGACATTCGCAAGAGCCTAGTGACAAAGCTTTTGCGCCTTAATACCTTGTATATTTCGGCCGTTGGTTATGGCAAGCACAAAAACGATATCTCATGTATAATCCCCGCCGAAAACGCACGAAGGTTTACAAAAAGCCAGAAAGAACTATTTCCCAATTTTTCGCCTTCTCCCAAGCAATTTTTCCCCGAGCGTCACGGCTTCATGCGCTTTGTTGGCAAACCAATTGCGGCTTTGGCTTCAATCGCTGCCGCACTTGTCGTCTTTTCGCTGCTATATCCCGATTTGAGAAGCTTTGTGCTGTTTGTTGGGTTCATGGCGTTTGTGCCAGCAACCTTTTTCTTAATTGTATGCATCTTCGAATTTCGTACTGGCGGTGTTGCGTTTGAAAACAATTGCTATACTCTCCGCTATTCGTCGGGATTTACCCTACACACCGTTGTAATACCAAAAAATAAGGTTGTCTGCGTTGAGTTGCATCAAAGCTTTTTTCAAAAAAAAGGCCCTTACTGCGATTTAATTATCAGCTCACGGGCGGAAACACGCTCCCTGCATTGCTGCAAAAGTCTTGTCAAGTCTGATTTAATCAAGCTTTTCGAAATAAAATAGATGAGGTGTTATTATGGCAGAACTTCAATTTTTAATCGGCAGAGAACACGTTGACCCTCGCTTGCTCATGCGCAGCGACCCTTCGATTGCGCGGGTTATGGGACAAATGAACCAATGCACCTGCTTTTCCGCAATGGACGGCACCGCTAATGTGGCAGCCTGTCTGCTAAACGAAAGTGCGTCGCCTAATACCTGTGAAGTTGAAAATCTCGCAATTGCCGACGGCTACGACGGGCAGGACATTTACAACGAGATGCTTGCCTACGTTATGAGCTACGCTAAGGAAAAAGGCTTGCGCTATGCGCAGATAGGCTTAGGTAACGCAAACCTTGAGCAACACAAAATTTTGCAGAAGATGGGTTATAGGGTAATAGGCGTAATACAGGACCATTACCAATCCGACGGCAAAAGTATGAGTGTGGAAAATGGCATCGTTAATCGAGACATGCTGCGCTACCGCGTTGACTTCCAAGACGGTTGGACAACTTGGACCAAAGAGGTCAAATACAAATTCGAGGGATAAATTTTGCGCATAATTACTAAACTGGGATTTTTAATCCTTGCAATTGCAACGCTTTCGGCTTGCGCCTCTGGGAACGTTAAGTCCGAATCTACAAACCTTTTGCCCACTGAAAGCAGCCAGCCGCAAGTGGAGTCAAAACCAGAAGTCAAGCCTGCTCCACCACCTGCAAAAACCGAGCAGGAAAAAATTGACGAGCGCGCAGCAGAAATTCTTAAAACCATGACAACTTCCGAAAAAGTTGGCCAAATGTTCCTAGCTCACTACCCTAAACAAGATTCAGCTACAGTTCAAGCAAAATACCAATATGGCGGCTACATATTTTTCGCAGAAGACTTTGACGCTGTTTCAAGAGAGCAAATGCTTGAAAACATCAAAGCTTGTCAAACTGCGTCAAAAATAAAAATGATTATGGGCGTTGACGAGGAGGGTGGCGGCATTAACCGCGTTAGCTCAAACCCCCAATACCGCGCTACGCCCTTCAAATCACCGCAACGGCTCTATAACCAAGGTGGAGTTGACGCGATTGTGGCAGATAGCTTTGAAAAATCCAAGCTGCTAAAGTCTGTTGGTATCAACTTAAATCTTGCTCCAGTGTGCGATGTCTCAACGAATTCTGGCGACTACATTTTTTACCGTACACTTGGCAAGGACGCTAAAACCACAGCAGCCTACGTTGAAAAGCTTGTTCGCGCAATGAACGAGCAAAAAATGGGCAGCACTCTCAAGCATTTCCCCGGTTATGGCAACAACAGGGACACGCACACAGGCATTGCCTACGACAACCGCAGCCTTGATACTTTCAAGAATAGTGACTTCCTCCCATTTATAGCGGGAATCAAGGCAGGGGCAGGCTCTGTGCTTGTCTCGCACAATATTGTGGCCGCTATGGACAAAGACACCCCCGCATCACTTTCTAAACCCGTCCACAAAATTCTCCGCAACGACTTGGGCTTTGATGGCGTTATCATGACCGACGACCTCTACATGGGCGCAATTCAAGATTTTACCAAAGGTCAAGGCGCGGCAGTTTCAGCAATTCTTGCAGGCAACGACTTTCTCTGCTGCGCAAACGCTGAGGTGGAAATTGATGCTGTGCTAAAAGCTATTGCCGAAAATAAAATCTCAATGTCGTCAATTGACGCTTCTGTTAAGCGAATTTTAAAGTGGAAGCTTGATTTAAATATAGTAGAATAAATTTATTTTCACAAAAAAAAATTACATATTGACAAGCCATGTTTAATGAGATATAATATAACTCGCTGGTTAAACAGCGGTTGTGGCGGCATAGCTCAGCTGGCTAGAGCATTCGGTTCATACCCGGAGTGTCGTTGGTTCAAATCCAATTGCCGCTACCACTTTACTAGGCCCGTTGGTCAAGCGGTTAAGACACCGCCCTTTCACGGCGGTAACACGGGTTCAAGTCCCGTACGGGTCACCAAAAAGCGAACTCCGTAAAACGGCTTTGTAAGCTGCTTTACGGAGTTCGCTTTTGTCAAATTTAAGATGTTTGTGTTTGTTTTAGTGCGCTAAAGCTTACGTTACGGCAACTACACACCAAAAAGTAGTTAGAATTATTCGCCCTGTTGATTTTCGTATACACTTTAATGTATACTATAATAAAATCTTGTTATGTGCGTTTATTTTAAGGCCTATTGTGCAACGAAAGGTATGTTGAATTATGAAAAAAAGTATATTGTTGCAGACTGTTATTTTATTTTCAGTTCTTTTGTTTGCGCAGTCTATTTTGATTATGGTTTCCATTAACGAAATGAATGGAGATGCCAAAGTAGTCAATTATGCTGGCTTGGTAAGGGGTGCAACCCAACGGTTGGTCAAACTAGAGCTTGCTGGTGTGCCAAACGACAATTTAATAGAAAAGCTTGACAAGTACATTGATGGCTTACTAGGGCATAAAAATGAATTTAATCTACCCTATATGAATGATACACTTTTTCAAAATAGATTGAGCGAATTGCAGGTGGTTTGGTCGGAGGTAAAAAAAGATATTTATGACTACAGAAAAGGCAATATCCCACCAAATATTTTATTAGAAGCTAGTGAAAAGCATTTCGTTATCGCAGATGATTGCGTACATAAAGCAGAATATTCATCCGAGGGCAAGCTAACAAGGACAAAAATACTAATTTTTTCTGGGATAGTGATTATAGTTACTATAGTAATCATTTCAAAGACGATGATTACTAGGCTAAAAAAATTCGAGCTTAACCAGCTAAATATACTGGAAGAAAAAAATGTTGAGCTTGATTTAGCTATGCAAAAAGCTGAAAAAGCTAGCAAGGCAAAAAGCATGTTTCTGGCCAACATGTCCCATGATATTCGCACCCCTTTGAATGGTGTTATGGGTATGACGCAAATTGCCTTGTCCAACGTCGACAACCCCAAAAAAATAAAGGAATGTCTTAGAAGTATAAGCTTTTCGTCTAAATTCTTACTAAGCCTTATTAATAACGTCTTAGATATGTCCAAAATTGAAGACAATTCTTTGATTTTGACTGAATCCGAAGTGTTCTTGCCAGACTTTCTTGAAACATTAATTGGAATAACTCAACAGCAAATAAAATCAAAAAATCAAACCTTTGATGTTGTTGTTACCAATGTAGTGCATGAGCATCTTTTAGGCGACCCTGTTAGAACGAGCCAGATGTTTCTTAATATAATTTCTAACGCAATAAAGTTTACACCTAATTACGGTAGTATATCAGTTAGTTTAGAAGAACTATCGTCACACAAAGAAGGCTATGCCTATTTTCAGTTTATATGCAAAGACACAGGTTTAGGAATGAGCGAAGATTACAAAAAACGAATTTTCGACTCATTCACGCGAGAAACCGACACTGAAATCAATAAAATTGAAGGTACTGGCCTTGGTATGTCAATTGTAAAAAGCATTGTTGATGCAATGGGCGGACAAATCACTGTTGAAAGCGAAAAAGGAAAGGGCACTACATTTTTTATTGAATTTCACTTAAAGATTATGCCTGTATACACTTCAAATGAAGATTTGCTCGTGTTTAAAAACGCAAGGATTCTTATTATTGATGATGACCGACAGACGTGCGAAAATATCGTCAACATGTTTTCCGAATCAGGCTTAGTGGCGCACTATTCCCTTACAGGTAGCGAAGCACTATTGAGAATTGAAAACGCAAAAAAGGAGAATAAAGGCTATAATCTCGTTATACTTGATTGGCGAATGCATCCGATGAGTGGTTTTGAGGTTGCGCAAGCAATTCTAACTATTGACAAAGAGTTACCCATCATAGTTAGTTCTGCATATGACAGCACAGATATTGAGCCAGAAGCGAAATTATTAGGAATAACAAAATTTGTTGGCAAGCCCTTGTTCAAATCCACAATCACTAATCTTGTGAGAGAGTATTTGAACAATAGCACAAAAACAGCTCAAAACGATTTTGCAAATAATTTTGATTTTACTGGAAAAAATATTTTAATTGTTGAAGATAATCACTTAAACATGGAGATTGCAACTGAAATATTATCATCTACAGGCGCAAATTTGGAATGCGCGTATAACGGCATTGAAGCGATAGAAAAATTTGAAAAATACCCAGAATATTACTTTGATGTTATACTTATGGACGTGCAGATGCCAATGCTGAACGGCTATGAAGCAACTAAAAGAATTCGTTCGCTCCCCAGAAAAGATGCTACCTCGGTAATAATTGTGGCTATGACGGCTAACGCCTTTGATGATGACGTTCGTGAGTCAAAGGCTGCTGGAATGAATGAACACGTCTCTAAACCTTTGGATTTCCCATTGTTAAAATCGGCTATTGTTAGGCTGGTATCTTCAAAAAATTACCACAGTGAAAATAAAGCAAAAGCTGAAAGTGAACTCTCTTTCAATTCTGAGCCAGAACTTCTTGATGCGTTAAGAAAGCTCGGTATAAATGTTGACGTGGGCATAAAGAGATTCGCAGGTAAACAGGATAAATATATTAAGTGTTTAAGAAAGTTTGTCGATGATGCAAGCTTTGTTCAATTGTCAGAGGCACTTGGCAATAATGATATTAATGCGTCCAAGACTGCCGCACATACTTTCAAAGGTCTTGTAGGGAATCTTGCAATAGACAGCTTGACTGATTACGCAAAGAAAATACACAGTGCTCTGCACGAAAATAACTTGCATGATGCAAAATTAATATTTGCAGAAATGGACACTCAATATAATTTAATTACAAGCGTGCTTAAAAAAATCAGCTAAACAATTCGCCTATTTTATGGGCACCCTTCATATTGCTATATGACCCATTACGCCCGTTGTCTTTTCAATGGGCGTATTTTTGCGCACAATAATGTCCTTGCATTAAAAAACTCCGACCACATCTTTCAATATGTTCGGAGTTTTTGTTGCTTTTATAAATTCGCGGAATAGTTGGGCGCTTCCTTTGTAATATAAATATCGTGAGGGTGGCTTTCCTTTAATCCTGCGCCTGTAATGCGGACAAACTGCGAGTTTTTGTGCAATGTTGGTATGTCCTTGCAGCCACAGTAGCCAAATCCTGCGCAAACGCCGCCGACCAACTGAAACACACTTTCCCCGACGCTGCCCTTATATGGCACACGACCCTCGACACCTTCTGGAACAAGCTTTTTGTTGTCCTCTTGGAAGTATCTGTCCTTGCTGCCGTCAGCCATTGCGCCAAGGCTGCCCATGCCGCGATAAACCTTGAACCTGCGGCCTTGATAAATTTCGGTGTCTCCAGGGGATTCTTCGCAGCCTGCAAGCAGCGAGCCTAGCATAACCACATTTGCGCCTGCTGCAAGAGCCTTGACAATATCTCCCGAATATTTGATGCCACCGTCGGCAATAACAGGGATATTGTGCTTTGCTGCGACCAATGCAGCGTCGTAAATCGCCGTGATTTGTGGCACACCTATGCCCGCTATAACGCGCGTTGTGCAAATTGAGCCAGGGCCTATGCCCACCTTTACTGCGTCTACACCCGCGTCAATCAATGCTTTTGCGCCTTCGGCTGTGGCAATATTGCCACCAATTAGCGCAACATTTGGATACGCGGATTTGACTTTTCTAACGGCATCCAAAATACCTTTGCTGTGTCCGTGTGCAGAGTCAAGCGCAAGCACGTCAACTTGTGCATGTACAAGCGCAGCTACCCGCTCAAGAACATCTTCCGTTGCACCAATTGCAGCAGCGCAGAGCAGACGACCGCCCTTGTCACGGGCAGAGTTTGGATACTGCACCGCTTTTTCAATGTCCTTGATTGTAATTAAGCCTTTGAGGTTAAAATGCTTGTCCACTATGGGCAGCTTTTCAATTTTATACTTGCGCAGGATTTGTTGAGCCTCCTGCATTGTTATGCCCACAGACGCAGTAACGAGATTGCTGCTCGTCATGACTTCCTTAATTTTTACGGTTAAATCATCAATAAAGCGCATGTCGCGGTTTGTGAGAATACCCACAAGCTTGCCTTTTTCGCAGATTGGCACGCCCGAAATTTTGTATTTTGCCATAAGCTTGTCTGCATCAAAGGCGGTGTGTTCAGGGGACAAAAAAAACGGGTTTACAATTACGCCGTTTTCGGAACGCTTTACTTTGTCAACCTCGTCTGCTTGTCGCTCTATACTCATGTTTTTGTGTATAACGCCGATGCCGCCCTCGCGCGCAATTGCAATCGCCATGCGTGATTCTGTCACAGTGTCCATAGCGGCAGTCATAAGCGGTGTGTTTAGCCAAACGTCTTTTGCAAGATTTATGCGCAAATCTACGTCTTTTGGCAAGACCTCCGATTCTGCGGGGATAAGCAGAACATCGTCAAATGTCAGTCCTTCTTTGGTAAACTTCTTGTCAAATTCTACATCTATCAATTTTATTCCTCACTTTCTATTCACGGTTTCTAAATATTAACTGATATTCTAACACTTGGACACACGTTTTGCAAGCTAAATTATCAAGAAAACCGCGCTTTTTTGCGTAGTTATAAAATTAACTTCTACGCTTGTTTTTTTTATGATTTTAGGGTATACTTGGAAATAGGTTTGTCCATAAAATGAGCCGCAGGGGAGGATAGCCATTTGAAGCTTGTGCCTTTTTATACGATGTTCGCACCTGTAGTCGGCAAAGATTTGGCGGAGCTTTTAGCAGACGGCTGTAGCTACTCGCTGCCTGTGGCAGTTGAGAGAGCAGGTCGGCTGTTTGATGCGCTATTTTTGTACAAGCCCGAGCTTGGCGCAAGGGCAAGGCCCACAGGTTGGATTTTAATGGACAGTGCGTCTGGCAATCTTGCTGTTCTTGCGGATTGTGAAGTCATGGATTTTGTTGTCCCAGACTTGTTGCCGCCTGAAGCTGCGCAAGAATCCTACTTGAAGAACCAGACTCCCAAAAAAATTTCGCAAATGCGCGCGAAAATCAACGACCTTTACGATGAAATTCGCGAGTTCGCATATTCCGACACATTAAACGAGTCTCAAGCAGCTATTATTGAAGAATACAAAGATTTATTCCTCAAAATGAGCTTGCCAGAGCATTACGCTTTTTATTTTGCACTTTCGCCCAACTACTTTCATTGGCTTAGACTGCCGCTACCTACCCACAAAATCAGCAAAAAGCTTGATGAAAGCCGCGTTCTTGAGGATTCTGGCCAGACCTTGATTCTTGAGAATTTGCAGCAGCTAGTACGCCAATTTCAAGACAAAATCAAGGAAGACGCGCACAAACGAGAGCTTTTTGACGAAATGCACGCCGAATTGCAAGAATACAAAAACGGCTTGCTAGACCAGCTCACGCTCTCCATTGAGCTTGACGTAATCAAGATGATTGACGATGTCGAGCGCTCCGTCGCCGTTTTTTCGGACAAGCAAGAATCTTCCGAGAATTATTCAAAGCTATACGCTGTTCTTGCAGGCGTTGCCACAGATTTAGAGGATTTGATGTATCGTCACGGTGTTGAGCCATACATCGAAGAAGGCGACAAAGTGAACATTCAGCGCCAGAAAATTCTTTCCACTACCCCCACAAACGACGTTACTCTCGACAAAAAGATTGCAAAGCGTTTGGCTAGAGGTTGGGAAAAACAAGGTAAAATTATTCGCCCCGAGCGAATTTCAGCCTATTTGTATCAGGAGGATAAATAACAAATGAGCAAAATATTGGGTATCGATTTAGGGACAACTTATTCCTGCGTTTCGGTTATCGATTCAAGCGGCAAGCCAATTGTGCTGAAAAATTCTGAAGGCGAACTCACAACACCATCGGTTGTGTTCTTTGAGTCGCCTCACAGCGTTATTGTCGGTACATCTGCCAAGGAAAGTGCAAAGCTCTACCCCAACGATGTTGTAAGCTTTGTAAAGCGCAGCATTGGCCACCCTGGCGCAAGTTGGAACATTCAAGGCATTGACCGCGGGCCAGAAGAAATTTCTTCCTACATTCTTAAAAAGGTTGTAACGGACGCTGTTGACATTCTTCGCAGCGAAAACCGTTTAGGCCCTACTGAAACCATAACCGATGTCGTCATCACCTGCCCCGCATACTTTGGCGTTGCCGAGCGCGAAGCCACAAAGCGCGCAGGAGAAATCGCAGGCCTTAATGTAATCAACATAATCAACGAGCCGACTGCTGCCGCGATTACTTACGGCGTTTCCGACGCGACAGAAAACGCGACTGTCCTCGTTTACGACTTGGGCGGTGGTACATTTGACGTTACCATGATAGACATAAAGCCTGGCTCAATCAAGGTTGTTTGCACAGGCGGCGACCATTCCCTCGGCGGCAAGCTCTGGGACGACCGCATAATTGAATTTGTTGCACAGGAATTTGCAACCCAAACAGGCAACACTGAAGATATTTTAAGCGACCCAGAAACTTTCCAAGAGCTTGCACTTTCCGCTGAACGCGCAAAGAAAATGCTCACAGCGAGAAACAAAGCTCCCATTGCAATAAACTACAAGGGCGACCGCGCCAGAGTTGAGCTTACCCGCGAGAAATTTGACAAGCTCACAGAGGATTTGCTAGAGCGCACAATTTCGCTAACAAGTGAAATGCTTGAAGAAGCTGCAAAAAAAGGCTACTCAGCTAACTGTATCACAGAAATTTTGCTCGTCGGTGGCTCTACCCGTATGCCGCAGATAGCAAAACGAATCAAAAGAGATTATGACGCCCCTGTAAAAGTCTACGACCCAGATGAGTCCGTTGCAAAGGGTGCTGCAATATTCGGTGAGCGGCAAGCGTTCTTCTCCAAGGTTATAGAGCAGACCGCCGCAGACACAGGCAAAACCACACAACAGGTCAAGCGAGACCTTGAGACTGGCAAATCCAATATGCAGGAGCTTGCCCAAAAGGCAGACATTTCTGTAGAAAATATCACCGATGCTGTAAACATGGACATTATAAACGTCACAAGCCGCAGCTTTGGCACGATTGCATTTAAAAATATTGAAGCCGACGAGGACACAGAAGTCCTATACAATATGATTCTCAAAAACGATGAATTGCCCGCGAAAGAAACGAAGCAATTTTACACCGTTGTGGAAAATCAAAGCTCAGTTCACATTCGCGTGCTTGAATCTCTCACAAGCAGCCGCTACGCCCAACCCGACGAGGGAACAGAAATCGGCGAAGCAATTCTTGATTTACCAGAGGGCTTGCCGCCTGGCTCACCGCTACAGATTGAGTTTGGTCTCAATGAGGCAGGTATGCTGGTGCTTAACGCCACCGAATTAAAACAGGGCCGCGAAGTAAGCGCTCGCTTCGAAACCACCGACTCCATCACCGACGGAGAAGTTTCCGAAGCTAAGCATAGACTTGAAGAATCCATAGTACTTTAAAATAATCGTTTTTGGCGATTGATAATTGATGAATTTGACATAGAATGTGTGTCATTTTGCAATCAATTGTCAATTTTCCATTATTGCGCAAATTGTTGCAGCAAAATGCGAGTTTTTTTGCACCCTATTGATAGAGAAATATGCTAATATAAGGTAATTTCTCCAGATAGGCTGCTTTCGCATTTGAACAGCAGTGTTTTTCAAGGGGGCACAGAATGCCAGAACACGAAAGAGACAATTACTATATCCTGCTAGAGCTTGATTTTGACCCGCCTGTTATTGATTCAGGCAGAATCAAGTCTGCTTTGCGCGCCAAGAAACAAGAATGGACTCGTTGGCAGGACAATCCCGGCAAACGTAATGCCGGACTAAACTATTTGGGACAAGCCGCAGACATGGAAAAAGTTCTGCTTGACCCTGTTCTGCGGGAAAAAGAAGCCGCAGACGCCAAGGAAGAAAAACGCACTATGCTTTTGCAGTTTGAAGCGGAGCTTCGTGTGCTTGAAAGCAAGGGCTATATTTTGCCGCGTGAAGCGGCTGCTATTTCCGTTAAATACAAAGCCTATGGCATTAAGCAGGAAGCTGTTGCAGGCTACGCCAAATGCCCAATATCAGAAACTCCTCCCCAAAAGGACGATGACGACGGCGAAATTCTCGATAGAGTTACTGTGCGAAACATCACACGCAACTTAAAGCTGCTTAATCAGCCAAATTTGTATGCCTTTTTAGGTGAGCCACCTTACAGCTCTGTCAAAAAGCTGCAAGCAGCGTCGGAACAAATTCGTCGCTCTGCTGCCGTTCAAGGCTCAAAGTCTTCCCAAGCCACAATCTCGCAGGAGCTTGCGGGTATTTGTGCTGCAACCTTTGCCACGATTCAATCCAAGCAAAAATACGACCGCTACCTCAAGGTAAGCAAGTACCCCACCGTTAACGAATTGCTAGACGAAGAATTTGCACGCTCGCAGTATATTGCTCCCGACGTTTTGCTTAGAATTGTAAACTTTGCTGTTGAAAAATACGGCATGAAAATCCTCGAAGCAGAGGACTACATAAAATCTTACTGCGTGGCCTATGATATCCCCCTTGACTCAAGGGGCGCAAGCATTAGCTGCCCTGCCTGCCAAAACAAAACACCTCGCGGCGGCGTTTGTTGCACAGTTTGTGCCCAACCCCTTGCGGGCGTTTGCCCCGCCTGTGGCGAAGCTTTTGAGAATGGGCCTGCTATTTGCCCTGCCTGCGGCTTTACCATTAGCGAAATGGCGAAGGCACTGCGCAATTTAAGCGACGCTGAAACCGCCTTAATCGAAAACAACTGGAGCGTAGCCTCCCGCGCATTGCAGTATGTTAAACTTTACTGGCCAAGTCACCCCAAGCTAGAGCTGCTTGAAAAGCGCGCCATTCTACTTGAAGAACGCTACGCAAGCTATGTTGAGTCAGTAGAAGATTGCGTCAAGCACCGTCAACTTTACGCAGCGCAGGAGCTTATTGGCGAGGCTGCCGCAAGACATTTGCGTATGCCTAATACTCAAGTTCGCTACGTTGCCGAGCAGCTTGCGGCTTTTGAATATCGCGTGGAGAAGCTTCAAGATAACGGCGCAACACCAGATATT
>JAVBKH010000087.1:0-4650 GCA_031554155.1 Oscillospiraceae bacterium | reverse complement strand
TTAAAGCAATCGCCGACAAATCCGCATAAAATTTGCGGGACTAAACTTAAAAAATAAATTCAAAATTTTTGGAGGTAAACATATCATGGCATCTGAAAAAGTATTAAAGCTAATTGAAGAAGTAAAGGCACTTACAGTTCTCGAGCTCTCCGAGCTTGTTAAGGCTCTTGAAGAAGAATTTGGCGTTTCCGCAGCAGCTCCTGTTGCAGTTGCAGCAGCTCCTGTAGCAGCAGCCGAAGTTGAAGAGAAGACCGAGTTTGACGTTGTTCTTGTTGACGCAGGCGCAGGCAAAATGGGCGTCATCAAAATCGTCAAGGAAATCACAGCTCTTGGCCTAAAAGAAGCTAAGGACCTCGTAGACAACGCACCTAAGACAATCAAAGAAGCTATGAATAAGACTGACGCTGACGCTCTCAAGAAGCAACTTGAAGAAGCTGGCGCAAAAGTCGAGCTTAAATAGTCACGGTTTAACACCGAATATTAAAGCTGTCTCTAAAATTAGAGACAGCTTTTTTGTGCTTTTTGCGCAATTCGTCGCATAAAGGCGAAATACCATTGTTTAGACCTTGACAAGAAGGGGCATAATTGGCTATACTGTATATAGTAAACCATGCACAGATGCATGGACGATAGGAGGAAATATGAAGCTTTCAATTTCAAATACATCCGATTTGCCAATTTACGCCCAACTCAAGGAGCAAATTAAAGAAGCGATTCTTTTGGGAGATTTGCCCGAAAACACCACTCTGCCGTCACTGCGCAAGCTTGCTGTGGGGCTAAAAATCAGCGTACTTACCACGTCTCGCGCCTATCGCGAGCTTGAAGACGAGGGCTTTGTAACTTCTGTTCAAGGCAAGGGCAGTTACGTTATGCCACGCGGCTCAAAGCTGATTCGCGAACAGCTTTTGCGCGAAGTTGAGCGCGGATTTAGCATAGCGATTGAAGCAGCCGCAAAAGCAGGAATAGACACTGCCGAGCTTCATGACATGCTCGACGAGCTTGCAGGCTCAACAGCCGAAGACGTAGCCGATGAAAGCGAAGCTATGGCGGAATAAACCCTCGACAAGGTATAAAATAATAACGGCAGACCGTTTGTTTATCACGGTCTGCCGTTTTTGTTTATTTAAAAAACAATGGCAATGACTCTAGGAAAATCAAGTCGGTGCGTTTGGCGGCATCGCCTTCGGCGAGAGCGGTTGCCTTGCCGACAATATTTCCGCCAGCTTGGTTTACAAGGTGCTCAAGCGAGGCTAGGGATTCGCCTGTGCTCACAACATCGTCCACGATGACGACTCGCTTATCTTTCAGATATTCCATGTCGTCAATGTCCAAATAAAGCTCCTGCACACGGTCGGTAGTGATTGACTTAACTTCAACCTTAATCGCCTTTTTCATGTAGAGCTTCTTGCTTTTGCGCGCAAGCAAATATTGTTTTCCCGATTGGCGGGACATCTCGTAGGTTAGAGGGATTCCTTTAGATTCTGCGGTGATGAAGCAGTCGCAGTCGGGTATACGCTTCAAAAGCTCGGTGGCGCAGGCAATAGTCAGCTCAACGTCTGAAAACATGATGAATGCAGCAATATCTAGCTTTTCGTTGACGGGGCAGAGTTGCAGGTCGCGGGTAACGCCCGCAACAGTGAGCTTGTAGGTATCGGACATAAGAAAATCCCCCTTAAAATATTAAGACTTGTTATCCTGGAGGCCAAGCGAGCAAGCGTCCGCCAAGGACATGAAAGTGCAGGTGTGGCACTGATTGCATAGCGTCCTTGCCGCAATTGTTCACGATTCTGTAACCGCTTTCTGCGATTCCAGTCTCGCTTGCAATTTTCGCAATCACGCTGAAAATGTGGCCAATTATAGCTTCGTTTTGCGAATTTATTCCGTTTGCGTCAGTGATATGTTGCTTTGGAATTACAAGAAAATGTGTTGGGGCTTGCGGCTCAATATCGTGGAAAGCAATCACCAAGTCATCTTCGTAAAGCTTTTTTGAGGGGATTTCCCCCGCTGCAATTTTGCAGAACAAGCAATCCATAACGCACCCCTTTACTTGCTTAGCATATTTTGAATTATTTCTGGCGCAGACTTTATCGCTTCGCTTAGCTTGGCGAGATTTGGTGCGCCGCCCATTGCACTGTCTGGGCGACCGCCGCCGCTGCCGCCTGCAAGCTTTGCTATCTCGCGGACAATGTTGCCCGAGTTTGCACCAGCCTTAACAGCGTCTTTGCCTGCAAAAACTAGCAGACTTGCCTTTTCGCCGTCAAATGAGGTGAACACGCCAACAATATCTGGGTGCTTATCTTTGAGATTGTCTGCGGTGTTTTTCAGCGTGTCGGAGCTTGTGTTTCCAAGCTCAACGCAAACGTGCTTCACTGCCCCAATTGTCGTCATGCGCTCTGCAATGTTGCCTAGCTGCATTGCTGTGAGCTTGTCGCTTTGCTCTTGCAACTGCTTTTGCAGCTCACGAGCAGAGGACGCGGAAGCCGCCGCCTTTGCGGGTAACTCCTGCGGATTTGAGACTTTTAAGGCTTCGCAGGTTTTGTTAAGCAAATCATTTTGGCGGCCGATTAAATCGAGCACGCCTTGACCCGTTGTTCCCTCAATTCGGCGAACACCTGCGGCAACCGAGCTTTCGCTCAAAATCTTGAACAAGCCTATTTGAGAAGTATTTGTGACATGTGTTCCGCCGCAAAGCTCGATTGATTTTTCGCTGATGTTGCAAACGCGAACAATGTCGCTGTATTTATCGCCAAACAAAGCCATTGCGCCCATTTTCTTGG
Organism: Oscillospiraceae bacterium; assembly: GCA_031554155.1. Taxonomy (GTDB): domain Bacteria; phylum Bacillota; class Clostridia; order Oscillospirales; family Ruminococcaceae; genus WRAV01. The sequence continues at coordinate 1,873 of JAVBKH010000087.1, read as the reverse complement.
CGTCGTCAATGCTCATTTCGTTAACGGTGACAGGCAGCGCCTCAAGTATGCGCTTGTTGACTTTTCGCTCAACTTCTTTGAGCTGCTCGGCGGTTGTTGCAGAAAAATGTGTGAAGTCAAAGCGGCAGATTTGCGGGTCTACCATTGAGCCAGCTTGATGCACATGTGTGCCCAAAACCTCACGCAGAGCTGCTTGTAGCAAATGTGCGGCTGTATGGTTGCGCATGATTGAGCGTCGACGCGCAACGTCGATGGCGGCATTTGCAATATCTCCCACGGAGATTGCGCCACTGATTACTTCACCGATATGCAAAAAGTTCCCAGATGGAGATTTTTTGCAGCCTGTAACCTTAAACACACTTTTGCCCACAGTAATCACACCTGTATCGCCGACTTGTCCGCCGCTTTCGGCATAAAAAGGAGTGTGCTCAAGGACAATCACGGCTTCTTCGCCCTCGCAGATTTGCTCTTCTGTTACACCGTCCTTGACTATGCCGAGAACTTTTGCGGTGTTCACAGAATCGGCGTAGCCAGTAAAAAGGTCGATTATGCGTTTTTCAGCGAGAACATCGTCCTCCCAGCTCACATCGCCTTTTTGCTCGCGTGCTTTTCTCGCGCGTTCGCGCTGCTGCTTCATTTGGCTCATGAATTCGTCTTCGTCAATTGCAAGGCCTCTGTCTTCGGCGATTTCCCTTGTTAAATCAAGGGGGAAACCAAAGGTATCGTATAGTTTGAAAACTTCAAGGCCAGAGATGACCTTGCCGCCAATCTCGCTAGTTGCAACCTTATCAAGCAGGTCGTGGAGCATATCCATGCCCGCTTCAATTGTTTTGAGGAAGCGTTCTTCTTCAACCTTAATGATTTTTTGGATATAGTCGCGATTGTCATATAGGTCGGGGTAAGCGGAGCGGTTTTCGTTGATAACGGTGTCGCAAACTTCAAACAAGAATGGCCCTTTGATTCCAAGCAAGCGTCCGTGACGCGCAGCGCGACGGAGCAAACGGCGAAGAACATAGCCGCGCCCCTCATTTTGCGGAACAACACCGTCGCCCACCATAAATACAGTCGAGCGAATGTGGTCAGTTACAACGCGGAGAGAAACGTCGGTCTTCTCGTCTTTTTTGTATTCTACATTTGCAATTTTTGCAATGTGCTTCATGATATTTTGCACAGTGTCAACCTCGAAAAGGTTGCCCACGCCCTGCATAATGCAGGCAAGACGCTCAAGGCCCATGCCAGTGTCAATGTTGGGGTGTTCAAGGGGAGTGTAGTTGCCCTCACCGTCCGAGTTAAACTGTGTGAAAACCAAGTTCCAGAACTCGACGTAACGGTCACAATCGCAGCCGACTGCGCAAGTGGGGCTATCGCAGCCAAACTTTTCGCCGCGGTCGTAGTAAATTTCGGAGCAAGGGCCACAAGGACCAGAGCCAATCTCCCAGAAGTTATCGGCTTTGCCAAGGCGCACAATGCGCTCTGCGGGGACACCGCGATTCTTCGTCCAAATATCAAAGGCTTCGTCGTCCTGCTCGTAAATCGAAACCCAAATTTTGTCTACAGGTATCTTCATATCTTCTGTGATAAATTCCCACGCCCAAGTCGTGGCTTCTTCTTTAAAATAATCGCCGAAGGAGAAGTTGCCAAGCATCTCAAAGAAAGTTCCGTGGCGGCTAGTTTTGCCCACACGCTCAATATCTGGTGTGCGAATACATTTTTGGCATGTTGTCACGCGCTTGGAGGGCGGAGCTTCAACTCCCAGAAAATACTTTTTCAGCGGTGCCATGCCAGAGTTAATCAGCAAAAGGCTTGCATCTTCAAGTGGTACAAGTGGTGCACTTTGCATACGGAGATGAGCTTTGCTTTCAAAAAACGCAAG
>JAVBKH010000271.1:0-10792 GCA_031554155.1 Oscillospiraceae bacterium | reverse complement strand
AATGTTATTTGGCTAGTGACTAAGCTTTGTGACGGTGAACTTCGATGCCCATATAGCGCTCTAGCGCCTCCTGTACAGCGTCTGCAACATGCCCGCGGCAAAACGCAACATGATGCTCGTATCCATTGTCACAAATATAGTGCAGTAGCGATTGCAAGTCCTCAACGTGGCACATTGCTACGCCACCCTTAGTGTCTACGTGGTCGGCTAAGAACTCGCCCTCGCCAACATATGCTTTCATAATGCCTTTAGAATCGTCTGTTGTAATCTTGCAAAAAGTCATTGGACCCTCTGCGACTTGAGCTTTGCAAGCACCAAAGCAGCTTTCAGCGCCAAGTGTAGTGGCTAATACATCGAGGTTGCCAATTTCTATGTCTGCATTGAAGAAGCTTTTTGGAAAATTTGAACAGTGCAGCGTAATGCAGCGGTCACGGTCATTGCCAACGTTATTGTTCCAATCCATGTATGCAGCAGCGCTACCAGAAGCAAGTGATAGCACCTTCATGGTCATTGCGCCAGTTACGTCCATTTCGCAAGCGCTTGGCAAGTTTTTGTCTCCCATCATACTCATTGAAAGGCAGGTTGCGCAGCCGTAATGGTTTTGGATAGCGTCCCAACACTGCACCGCGCTCATGCTGCAATGATTTTTGGTGACGAAATCCTCAAGGGTGAGGCAAAGCCTTGCTTGACGCTGAAGCTTATCGTCAGAAATATCGGGCACAACTTTTCCATAAGCCTTAATCTCGGCAACTTTATCAGAAATTGCTGCGGTGTCGTCTCTTTCAGTGGCAGTGGCAATAACGTCCGTCATGTCGATTGTCACAACGGTTACACCATGCTTTTGCAGTAACTTTTCGGAGAAGCGAACAGTGTGAAAAGCGTTAGGCCTTGTGCCGAATGCAGCTATGCGCGAATTTTTAAGTCCTGCAAAAACGTTGCAGACAGCAGAAAATCTGCGAATATCATTGGTGAATTCGTTGGATTCAAGTGTAACTGTGTGCGTTTTTGTTTGTGAGAATTTTATTCCTCGCTGGTAAAGATTGTTGCATACCGAGATTTTGCCGCAAAAAGCGTCACGGCGAGTGGAAAGGTCAAGCTTATTCATGTCGTCGTCACATGCTACAACTAGAACAGGTAAATCAAGCCCAGAAAGCTCAATTGCGTCGGCAACTGCGCTTTCTTCTCCGAAATTTGGCAGCAATACTATTATACCCAAAAGCTCTTCTGCGTTTTTACGCAATAGCTTTGCGCAAGCTACCGCTTCTTCGTATTCAACTACAGCACCGAGATTTGTTTCTTTTTCAGTTAAATAAACACTGCCAAAGCCAAGAGTATTCAGCTTGCTTACAAGTGCGTCGCGGGCTTCGCCTACTAGATGTGCAGGGAAGAATGAACGATTTGTTATTATCAAGCCAAAATTTTGTCTATTCATTATTACTCCTCCATATGTATTAATTATTTTTATAAACACTTTAAAATTATTTAATTAAAGTATAAACTTACGCCATCTTTATGTCAATAGAATTAGTTAAATTAAAAACGAAAAATGTTTTAAATATTGACAATTTAACAATTTAAAAGTATACTAAATTTAATTAAATTAGTTTATGATTTCGTTTAAGCGGAGAATGCAACTCTTGACATTTGGGGTTATATAAGGCACGATTATTCTGCATATTTCTAATTTTTTACATACCCTTCTGAAAGGCAGGAAATCAAAATGGCTATTTCCGATAAACAAATTGCAGGAAAGCTAGGTATTTCTCCATCAACCGTCTCACTTGTGCTGAATAATAAGCCAGGAATAAGTCAAGCGACAAGACAACGTGTCTTCGATGCGCTAGACGAGCTTGGTTGCAGCGATAGAAAGCCACGTGGTTCTACATTTGCTTCGGCAAGTGTAAGTTTTATAATTTATAAAACTCACGGTAAAGTGCTTACAGATACGCCATTTTTCTCGCAGTTAATAGAGGGGCTTCAAGAGCAGTGTGGAAAATATGGACACCACCTGCATATTCTTTATGCTAACGAAGCGATTACGCGCGCAAGCCTACCGACGGAATGTGTGGGTGCAATAGTACTTGCAACTGAAATGACTTCGGCGGATATGGCTCCAATAAAGGAGCTAGGACTGCCTTTTTTGGTGTTGGATTGCCATTTTTTATGTGGCGAATTTGACTCTGTAACTATAGACAATGTGCAAGGTGCATTCATCGCTACTGAACATCTAATAGAAATGGGACATAAAAAGCTTGGGCATTTTCGCAGCTCAACGCTAATAAACAATTTTATTGAGCGACGCGAGGGCTTTTTGTTGGCACTTCGCAATGCTAAAATTTCTAAAGAAAGCTCGACTGAAATTTCAGTTGAGCCAACTGTGGACGGCGCTTATCGCGACATGTGCGCTGTGTTAGATAGAGGAATACCTCTTGCAACTGCATATTTTGCTGATAACGATATTATCGCCACTGGCTGTATTCGTGCGCTAAAGGAGCATGGAATACGATTGCCAGAGGATGTTTCGGTAATAGGCTTTGACGATATGCCAATGTGCGAAGCAATTGAGCCTCCGCTTTCGACTGTGCGTGTGCCTAAGCAGCGCATGGGTATGCTTGCAGTTGAACGCCTAATGAGCCGCATTAACCGTGAAACTGGCGAATATGTGAGAATTGCGGTAAAGACTAGTTTGATTATACGTGACAGCGTATCACGTAAAAAATAATATTTATTGTGGAGGGGAAGCTTTTGGACGAGATTCAACTAAGTAAGCTGGCTGCAAAACGCAGAAGCGACGTTGTTGAGATGATAAAGCGAGCAGGAACGGGACATATTGGCGGTAGCATGTCTGCTATGGACATTGTATGCTGCCTTTATTACGACGTTATGGAAATTGACCTAATCAAAGATAGCAGCCCAGCACGCGACCGTTTTATTTTAAGCAAGGGACACAGCTCCGAATGTCTTTACGCTACTCTCTGCGACCTTGGCTTTTTCCCGCATGAAGAGCTTTTGACGTACGCCGCCTACGCAACAAGGTTGCCGTGTCACCCCACTCGCAAGCTACCAGGAGTTGAGGCGTCTACTGGTGCACTAGGCCACGGCCTTTCGCTTGGTGTTGGCATGGCCCTTGGAAACAAGCGCAAAAGCCTTGACGGTCACATCTTTGTTTTAATGGGTGATGGCGAGCAAGCCGAAGGTTCAAACTGGGAGGCTGCAATGTCCGCCGCAAAATATGGCCTTGATAACCTTACGGCAATTGTTGACCGCAATCGCCTGCAAATTACGGGTAATACAGAGGACGTTATGCCTCTTGATAATCTCTTTGAAAAATATAAATCATTTGGATTTAATGTTATTTCAATTAATGGGCACGATTTTGGCGAATTAAAGATGGCGCTAAAAACTGTGGTAGCTGGCAAGCCCACTGCCGTAATTGCAAACACAATTAAAGGGCGCGGCGTATCATTCATGGAAAACAAAGCCGAGTGGCATCACCATGTGCCAACCGAGGAAGAGGCGAAGCTGGCCTTAGCTGAGCTTGCCAAGGAGATGAGAGTATGATAAAAACATCTTGCCGAAAAGCTTTTACTGATACGTTGACTCTTCTTGCGAAAGAAAACAAGGATATTTTTGCTGTGACCACCGATGCTTCTGGTTCGGTTACTCTTGGCGGTTTTTCAAAGGAATTTCCGATGCAGTTCGCCGATATGGGTATAGCTGAACAAAATTCCGTTGCAGTAAGTGCGGGACTTTCGCTGACGGGCTTCAACGTGTTTGTGTGTGGGCCTGCATGTTTTATGACTGCACGTGCCTATGAGCAAATCAAGGTTGATGTGGGGTACAATCACACAAACGTCAAGCTCATCGGAGTTTCTGGCGGTTTGAGTTACGGCCCGCTTGGCGGCACTCACACAACGTTACACGACCTTGCAGGACTTCGCGCATTGCCCAATATCGTTACATTATTGCCCGCAGATGGCGAACAAACCCGTGTATTAACTGAATACCTTGCTACATACAACGGGCCTGCGTACATGAGAATGGGACGCGGCGATGTTCCCGCAGTTTATGAAAGCGGAGAAATCTTTGAAGTTGGCAAAGCCAAAAAGTTGCGCGAAGGTACTGATTTAACTATAATTGCGGCGGGCGAAACTGTCTGGCATGCGGTTCAAGCGGCAGACAAGCTCGCATTAAAAGGAATTAAGGCTCGTGTACTCGATTTCTTCAGTATACGTCCATGTGACTCCGAGGCGGTCTTGGCTGCTGCTAGTGAGACAGGTCGTATTTTGGTGGTGGAGGAACATAGCGTAAACGGCGGCCTTGGCTCGCTCGTTTCCGAGTTGGTGGTACAAAACTGCCCTGTGCCAGTCAAGCTATTGGGCTTGCCTGATGCTGAAATAATCGTAGGCGAATCGTCGCAATTGTTCGCGCATTATGGAATTGATGCGGACGGCATCATAATGGCAGCGACAGAATTGCTTAAAAAGTAGGAGGAAGTTGCTTTGAAGTACGTCTTATCAATCGACCAAAGCACTTCTGGAACAAAGGCGCTGCTATTTGACGAAACGGGTACGCTTATACGTCGTGCTGATTTGCCCCACAAGCAAATCGTAAACGAAAAGGGCTGGGTTGAGCACGATTTAAATGAAATCTATTGCAATACAATTGATGTTGTTAAAAATGTTGTAGAAGCTGCAAGCATCGACAAAGCCGATATTGTCGCGGTTGGCATCAGCAATCAGCGCGAAACTGCAACAGCTTGGAACAAGTTAACAGGCGAGCCTGTTTACAACGCTATTGTCTGGCAATGTGCAAGAGGAGAAGCCATTTGCGCGGAAATTGAAAAAGCAGGACATGCCGAAATGATTAAGGCAAGAACTGGCTTGCATCTTTCGCCATACTTTACGGCGGCAAAACTAGCGTGGATTTTGCAAAATGTAGACTGTGACAAATCGCAGCTTAACTGTGGCACGGTTGACAGCTTTCTAATATTCAAGCTTACAAAGGGCAAAGCGTTTAAAACTGACTATTCAAACGCTTCTCGCACACAACTGCTTAATCTTTCTAAGGCTGAATGGGACGCTGAAATTTGTGCATTGTTTGGGATTGAACCCTACATGCTGCCTCAACTTTGCGATTCAAACGCTTTGTTTGGCGAAACTGATTTCGAAGGTTATTTAGATAATTCTATACCGATTCACGGCGTACTTGGCGATAGCCACGGTGCGCTTTTTGGGCAAGGCTGCCTTACTCGCGGCATGATTAAATGCACATACGGCACAGGCTCGTCTGTAATGATGAACGTCGGCCATAAGCCAGCAGTCAGCAACAGCGGCGTAGTATCGTCCATTGCGTGGGCAATGGACGGCAAAATCGAATACGTGCTTGAGGGGAATATAAATTATACAGGCGCTATAATGAAGTGGATTTGTGACGATTTAGGGCTTATAGCCTCCCCTAAGGAAGCTGCAACTATTGCAGCCACAGCGTCAGACGAGGATAGCACATATCTTGTGCCAGCGTTTACTGGCCTTGGCGCACCTTATTGGGACAGCAACGCAAAAGCCGCATTAATCGGCATGACACGCCACACCAAACGGGCAGAAATCGTTCGTGCAGCAGAGGAAAGCATAGCGTATCAAATAGCTGATATTGTCAGCATTATGGCTAAGGATTCAGGCGTGGCAGTCGCCGCACTTCGTGTTGATGGCGGCCCAACACGCGATAATTTTTTAATGCAATTTCAAAGCGATATACTTGCAATTCCGATAATGGTGCCAAGCATTGAGGAGCTTTCTGGCATGGGTGCAGCATTTATGGCGGGTGTTGGTCTAGGCATTTATGATATTGATAATGTGCTATCCTGCATTTCGCGCAAAAGCTATGAGCCTAAAATGCCAGAGGACATTCGCGTTCGCAAATATAATGGCTGGAAAAACGCAATAAACAAAGTTTTGATTGACGGAGGCTGCTGAAATGTTTTACGACAAGTACGAATTCAAGGTGCCAGACGAGTTGAAAATCCGTGTAATAACGAATACTGATGCGAAGAACGAGGCTGACGACCAATTCGCAATAGTGCATACGCTACTTTCGCCTCGCTTTGATAATAGGGGGATTATTGCGGCGCATTTTGGTGAGCAGCGAACAAAAACCAGTATGCAGGCAAGCTACGACGAAGCCGCTCTTGTGCTTGATTTGATGAAATTTGATAAGTGCCTGCTCGTAAAAGGTGCGCCACATGCGCTGCCAGACGAAAAAACACCTGTTGAGTCACAGGGCGCAAAGCTAATTATTGAGGAAGCCATGAAGGAAAGCGACACGCCTCTTTACGTGACATTTTTAGGCCCACTGACAGATATGGCAAGTGCCTTGCTAATGGAGCCAAAAATTGCCGACCGCCTAACCTGCATCTGGATTGGCGGCGGAATTTATCCAACAGGCGGTCGTGAATACAACCTTTCGAACGACATCGCCGCCGCAAATGTCGTGTTCAATTCTAAGCTTCCGCTTTGGCAAGTGCCTAAAGACGTTTATCAGCAGATGCTTGTGTCAATTGCTGAACTTGAGGACAAAGTACGGCCTTGTGGCGAAATCGGCAAGTATCTATTTGACCAGCTTGCAGAATTTGCTATGGAGCAGCGACGTCCACCGCGCACAGGTGAGCAGTGGATTTTGGGTGACTCCCCAGTAGTTGGGCTTATGATGTGGGATTTTCCCAACGATTACGATTGGGTTCCTGCGCCGAATGTCGATGGCGATATGAGGTACATACATGGTCTTAGCAATCGCCCTATAAGAGTTTACCGCAGAATTGATTCACGCTTTATTCTTGAAGATTTTTTCTCTAAGCTAAGAATATTCACACGCCAATAATCGACAGGAGGCTCTATTATGCCACTTATAAACATGATGACCAACCGACTTGTAAACCCGCTTGGGTTCGAGCTTGGCAGCGCACCTCGTTTTTCGTGGGTTACTGTTGCCGACGGCAAAAACCAAAAATCAGCTCGTATTGAGGTTAGTCTCACTGAAAATTTTGAAACAGTACTTTTTGATAGCGGATTTGACACAAGCATAGATAGCATTTGCTATCCACTAAAGCTTGATTTATCGCCACGTACGCGGTATTTTTGGCGTGTGACGGTAATCACCGACAAAGACGAGACAATTACAAGCGATATTGCTTGGTTTGAAACTGCAAAGCTTAACGAGCCTTGGCAAGCGGAGTGGATTTCACCAGACGCAAACAACGACTATCAGATGAAAGTCGGCACAAGTTTTGCGCTTGAAAAAGCCGTGAAGTCGGCGCGTGTGTATATTTGTGGGCTAGGATTATATGAAATTAACCTAAATGGAGCGAAAAGCGGTGACGAGTTTTTGTCTCCAGGGCTTGTAGCGTATGACAAATGGTTGCCATACCAAACCTATGACATTACGCAAGACCTTAAAAACGGCGAAAATACTGTGGAAATTCTGCTTGGCAACGGTTGGTATAAGGGCCGTTATGGATTAAAACGAAGCGCCAAGCCTTTTCAGTATGGTGACGAGCTTGCAACAATTTGCGAAATTGTCTTGACCTTTGAAGACGGAGAGACACGTACAATCGGCACAAATACAAAAGAATGGCAAGCAAGACGCATTAATATTACAGCTTCAAGCATTTTTGATGGTGAAACCCGCGACGATACATTGATTGATGATAAAATCTATGCAGTTAAGCCAAGCAAGCTTGCAAAATCGCTATTAGAGCCACGCCGCAGCCCACCTACAAAAATTATGCACCGCATTAAACCTATTGAAATAATTCGTACACTAGCGGGCGAAATCGTGCTCGATATGGGGCAAAATATGGTTGGCTGGTTAGAATTTCGCTCAACTGCGCCAAAAGGCGAGGAAGTTTATCTGCAATTCGGAGAGGTGCTACAAGGCGGCAATTTTTACCGTGACAACTTGCGGACAGCATTGTGCGAATACCGCTACACAAGCGATGGCAATGAAAAGCTTGTTCGACCATATTTTACATTCTACGGTTTTAGATTTGTTAAGCTAACAAAATGGCATGGTGAGGTCAATTTGGACGACTTCACAGGACTTGTTCTGTACTCTGATATTGCCCCGACTGGGAATATAGTGACCTCGAACGATAAGGTAAACAAGCTTTTTGAAAACACGCTCTGGGGACAGCGAGGCAATTACCTTGATGCACCAACTGACTGCCCACAACGCGACGAGCGTATGGGTTGGACTGGTGATGCGCAAGTATTTTTTGGCACAGCCGCATTTAACACCGATGTTTACGCATTTTTTACAAAGTATTGCTATGACCTTGCACGCGAGCAGCAAGCACTTGGTGGAAATGTGCCAGTAGTTGTTCCAAAACATGACGTTGTGCAAGCGGGGGCATGTGCTTGGGGCGATGCTGCAACAATAATTCCGTGGAGCATGTATGTGCGCTATGGTGACAAGGAGATTCTCTCGCAGCAGTATGAGAGCATGAAGGCGTGGGTGGACTACATTCGCGGTTGCGACCAAAAACACGGCAATATAAGGCTGTGGCGCGGCGATTTCCACTATGGAGATTGGCTTGCCCTTGATAGCGAAGACCCTATCGGCTACCGTTTTGGTGGTACGGAGCATACTTATCTTGCAAGTTGTTTTTATAGATATTCTGCCCGTCTTGTCGCAAAAGCCGCTAAGGTCTTGGGCAAAAATGATGATGCAAGCTTCTACGAAAAACTGTCGGACGAGGTTCGCTCTGCAATTTTGAGAGAGTACATGACAGAAACGGGTAGACTTGCTCTAACAACTCAAACCGCGTATGTATTGGCACTTTACATGGATATAATCCCAGACGAATTTAGAGAGCAAACCGCAAACGCATTGCGACTTAAATTGAAATCAAGTAATTTTCATCTACGAACAGGATTTATAGGTACACCATATCTTTGCAGGGTACTTTCAAATTCTGGTGGCAACGACATTGCATATCGACTTTTGATGCAGGAAGATTTTCCAAGCTGGCTCTATGAAATCAACATGGGCGCGACCACAATCTGGGAGCGTTGGAATTCGATTTTGCCAGATGGCAGCATCAGTGACACAGGTATGAACTCGCTAAACCACTATTCCTATGGTTCAATTGTCGAGTGGATGTATCGAGATGCAGCAGGCATTAATCCAAACGAAAATCACGTTGGATTCAGACAATTCGACCTTGCGCCTAAACCTCACTATTTTCTGAACAGCGTCGCGGCAGAATACCATTCGCCTTGTGGTACTATAAAATCTTCGTGGAAGCTGTTGCAAAATGGTGAGCTTGAGTTTTCTTTCACAGTGCCGTTTGGTGCGACCGCAAAATTAACATTGCCCGACTGCTCAATTGATTACCCCAATGAGCTTACCGCAGGAGTTTATAGCTTCAAATACATGCCAACACACGCGGTAAAGCCAGAACTTGACCTTGACACACCGATTAGCGAGATTTACAAAATTCCAGCAGCGGCCGCAGTTCTGGAAGCGGAGCTGCCTAAGCTTACAGGCCTAATGCTGTTTAGTATGCTTGCGGGTGACAGAAGCTTAAACGATTTTATTAATGAAGGCTTACTTGAGCTTGACGGCGAATCTGCCGCAGACTTAGCACGAAAAATGGCAAAGGCAGTACAGTAATATTGCAACGATTTATGCAAGTATCCTCATAAGTACGGCACAGGCAAACCCAAGCGCACAATGCACATGCACGCAAAGAGACCGATAGTTAAAAATTGACTGGATGGGGTGACTAAATTGGAGAAAAAAATTGTAATTGCTGGCGCGGGTGTAATGGGTGCGTCACTTGCCCAAGTTTACGCGGGTAAGGGTTATGCTGTCACGCTTTATGACATTTCGCAACAAATGATAACCAAGGCCTGTGAGCTAGTAACGATTAACCAGCAGACCTTGGTAAAAAACGAGATGCTCACGCAAATGGAATCTGATGATTTGATAGCGAGAATTCAGTATACAGACGAAAAATCCTGCTTTGCGACCACACCTTTACTGCTTGAGAGCATAATCGAAAAGCTTGATATTAAACAAAGTTTTTGGCGTGAAGCTTCCGAGATAGCGCCCGATGATGCAATTTTGATGACAAACACGTCAGGACTGCACATCACTGACATTGCAAAAGCTGTAAAGAATAGTGCGCGATTTGCGGGACAGCATTGGCTGAATCCACCTCATTTAATCCCACTGTGCGAGATTATTCGAGGAGAAAACACCAGTGACGAAACCATTAGCACAATATTTGGATTGACAGAGGCACTGGACAAAAAACCTGTTATCGTCAACAAAGATATTTCGGGCTTTATCATTAACCGCTTGCAATTTTCGGTCTTGCGCGAGGCTCTGCATATTGTTGAAAGCGGTGTCGCAAGCATGGAAGATGTTGACAAGGTGATGAAATACGGCCTTGGAATGAGATATTCCTGCCTTGGCCCATTTGAGACCGCCGACTTAGGCGGACTTGACACGTTCGATAACATTTCTAACTACCTGTTTGCGGATTTGTGCGATGCAAAGGAACGCTCACCGTTGCTGCATTCGATTGTTGAAGCGGGAAACTTGGGCGTAAAAAACGGCAAAGGTTTTTACGATTATTCTGACGGCAAGGCCGAACTTGCGATTAAACGACGCGATGAAATGTTCATTAAATTAGCAAAAGCGTTGTATTTTGAATAAGGAGAAAAATTATGCGAAGTGACCTAATGAAAAAGGGCAATCAAAGAATTGCACATAGAGCGTTGCTCAAGGC
>JAVBKH010000115.1:0-6306 GCA_031554155.1 Oscillospiraceae bacterium | reverse complement strand
TGCATTGCAATGTGCGGCGGCATCAATATTTCCCAAACTGTATCAAAGGTTGACGCACCGCAAAAGAACACCGAAAAGCTTATGCCAAGCTTGCTTTATAATGCAGGCCGTGTGGTGTCCTACACAATTATAGGCGGAATTGTGGGCGCGCTTGGCTCGGTTGTTAGCCTTTCCAACGTAGGCAAAGCCGCAATTTCTATTATTGCAGGCGTGTTCATGATAATCATGGCGCTGAATATGCTGAATATTTTTCCATGGCTTCGCAAGCTACAGCCTCGGCTGCCAAAGGCCTTGACGAACAGGCTGCAAAGCGGAAAGCAAGGCAAAGGCCCTTTCATTGTCGGCTTGCTAAACGGCTTCATGCCCTGTGGCCCACTACAAGCAATGCAGATTTACGCCCTTGGCACAGGTAGTTTTTTTGCAGGCGCGCTTTCCATGTTCCTATTTAGCATGGGAACAGTGCCGCTAATGTTCGGGCTTGGTGCGCTAAGCTCGCTGCTGACCTCAAAATTCACCAAAAACATGATGAAAATAAGTGCAGCACTAGTCATGGTGCTCGGCGTTGTTATGCTAAGTCGTGGTCTTGCGCTGTCTGGTGTTTCGGTTGTTCCTGCAATGCTGCAAACGCAATCGCCCGTCGCAGAAGCGGCAGGCGATGTTCAAGAAATCACGACTATTTTGCAGCCAAACAGCTACGAGCCTATCACAGTCAAAGCGGGAATCCCTGTTAAGTGGACAATAAAAGCTGATGCCAAAAACATAAACGGCTGCAATAACGAATTTTTTATCCCAGAATATAATATTAACGTCAAGCTAAAACCTGGTGACAATATTGTGAAGTTTACTCCGACAAAAGCAGGAAACGTGGGCTATAGCTGTTGGATGGGCATGATTAACAGCAATATTAAGGTTGTGGAGTAAACCGAGCTATTAGCAGACAGAGCGAATAAGCAGCGCAACGCCTGTAAAGATTAGCGGTATGCCGAGGATTGCGCCCACAATTGTCATGGTGACGATTCCGCCGACCAAAATCAAAACAAACCCGATTATTCCCGCAAGCAAGCGGCCTACAAGCTCAAATATAAATCCCACAAACGACCACAGAAGAAAAAATGGCCAGAATATAACTTTCAACATTATTAAACACCTCATAATCTATTTTCTACATTATATGAGGCGAACCTTTAACGCACTTTATTGCCGCATTAAAATACGATTAAATCGTTTCCTCTATGGTTACACTAACAGAAACCATACAGGAGCGCGCTATGAACAATCAACCAAAAGACACTTTCCCGCCCCAACATCAAGCCCAACAACCTGGTAAGGAATCTGCCATGAATCCGCAGCCTGTGTACGAAATTCCCGACTACACACCGTGCTGCAAACTCAAAGGTAAAAAGGCGATTATCACAGGTGGAGATAGCGGAATAGGCCGCGCCATTGCAATTTTGTTTGCAAAAGAAGGCGCAGATGTGGCCATAGTATATCTCAACGAAAACGATGACGCCGCCACCACAAAGCAGATTGTGGAACAAAGCGGGCAAAAATGCATCGCCATTGCAGCCGACCTAAAAAACGAGCAAGCCGCTGTCGACGCAGTTTCACGAACAGTCGCAGAGCTTGGCGGAGTGGATATTCTCATCAACAATGCGGCTGTGCAATACCCGCAAAACAGTATCTTGGATATTACAAGCGAACAACTCTTGCATACGTTTGAAAGCAACTTTTATTCGTATTTTTATATGACAAGGGCCGCTTTGCCACACTTAAAAAACGGTGACGCAATCGTGAATACCACGTCGGTCACCGCTTTTGAGGGAAACGAAACTTTAATTGACTATTCCTCTACAAAGGGCGCGATTGTCGCATTTACGCGGTCAATGGCGCTTTCCTTGGTTAAGCAGAATATTCGTGTCAACGCTGTTGCCCCTGGCCCTGTTTGGACTCCGCTGATAGTCTCAAGCTTTTCTAAGGAGCATGTTCAGACTTTTGGCTCAAACACGCCAATGCAGCGAGCAGCACAGCCCTATGAGCTTGCGCCCGCATATCTTTTTCTCACAAGCCGTGATTCCACTAACATCACAGGCCAAATTTTGCATGTGAACAGCGGCACAATTATCAACTAGATATATTTGACTCTGATTTCATCAAAAAATCCGCGCGCATCTGGCGAAGCGTCTGGCACGCCAACAGCAATCAAGCTGAACGGAACGCTTTCTATTCCCAGAATTTCGCGAATTAGGTCCTTGAACGTGTCTTTGGGGTACAGGCCACACCAGCACGTGCCAAGGCCAAGCTCCACAGCTTGCAGCAAAATATTCTGCGTAGCAGCAGCGCAATCCTGTGGGAAAAATCCCTCAGCGGTTGCGTTTTGTTTTTCTGGTAAGCCGCAAACGATTATTGCAAGGCTTGCAGTTTCAAGCATTGCCGTGAACGGGTGAGCGGCTCTAATCGCGTCCATTTTAGCTCTGTCGCGAAGAACAACAAACTCCCAAGGGCGCGAGTTGCAAGCTGATGGTGCCATCATAGCAGCTTCAAGCAGCAAATTTATTTGTTCCTGCGTAACTTCGGCGTTAGGCTTGTATTTGCGAATACTCCTGCGCGCGCGAATAGCTTCAGTTGTGGTCATATAAGTTCCTCCTAGCCTAGATTTATGCTCTCATTCTACACTATTTTTTGTCCCAAGTAAACCGTATTCAAAATTACTGTCGACGAAAAAAGCTTTGCCGAAATATTCTTTTAGTGCTATACTTAGCTTGGATAACACATTAACAGGAGGCATAAAATGAAGTATAGAGATGACTTAAAGTCTGGCAAAAGCTTGTCGATTTTGGGCTTAGGTTGCATGAGGTTTCCGCGCAATGCGGCGCTGCAAATTGACATGGCCAAAAGCGAAAAACTGGTTTTGGACGCAATTGCAGCAGGCGTAAACTACTTTGATACAGCGTATATTTATCTTGGCAGCGAACAAGCGCTTGGCACAATTCTGCACAAAAACAATATTAGAGATAAGGTCTATATAGCGACCAAACTGCCTTTTGGAAAGTGCAAGGCTTATGAAGACTTTGATAAGCTTTTCGCTGAACAACTTGACCACCTTAAAACCGACTACATCGACTATTACCTCATTCACAATCTTTCGGATATGAAAGGTTGGCAAAGGCTTTGCGGCATTGGCATTGAAAAATGGATTGCAGAGAAAAAGCGCGACGGCAAAATCAAGCAAATTGGTTTTTCGTTCCATGGGTCACAGGCTGAATTTTCAGAGCTTATCGACGCATACGATTGGGAGTTTGTGCAGATACAGTACAACTATGTCAATATAAATTATCAAGCGGGAGAAGCGGGATTGAAGCGCGCAGCCTCAAAAGGCTTGCCTGTCATAATCATGGAGCCATTGCTCGGCGGCAAGCTTGCATCTGGTTTGCCTAAAAAAGCAGTCGAGCTGTTTAAGTCCGCCAATAAAGACATTGCACCAGTGGCGTGGGCGCTGAACTGGCTTTGGAATCAACCAGAAGTCACTGTTGTGTTGTCTGGAATGGGTTCTGATAAACAGCTTGCACAAAACCTTGAAACCGCAAACACGGCCAAAGTCGATATGCTTTCAAAATCAGAGCTTAAAATATTCGATTCTGTTCTCGAAGCCTTCAACGAATCCTACAAAGTGCCGTGTACAGGCTGCAATTACTGTATGCCTTGCCCGCACAACGTCAATATTCCTGGCTGCTTTGCCGCATACAACATGTCCTATGCCACAGGCATGTTCTCGGGTACACAGCAGTACATGACCACCACAGGCATTTTTGACCCAACCAAAAACTTTGGCGCAAGCTCATGCAAAAAATGTGGCAAATGCGAAAAACATTGCCCACAACATATTTCTATAATGAAGTCCCTCGATGACGTAAAAAAACGAATGGAGCCTTTCTGGATTAGGTGGCTGATTTCGCTATTTGTAAAAGCAAGACCGTAACGAAGATTTTACCGTGGCAGCTCTTTCAGCACGCCCCATTCGCCAGTTTTGGGGTTGAGACTAAACCCCTCGCAATGGCCGCAATACCAATCGAAATACGGTCGCTGCGGCCTTGCGTATTGGCACATTATAGACATTATTGTCCCCGCATGTGCGACTATAATAAGCTTTTCTTCGCTTGAAGTCTTTACAATTTCCTCAAAGCCTTCGCACACTCGTGCCATGAATTCAGACTTGCTTTCGCCGTTTGGGCATTTGTCCTCACACTGGGAGTCGAGCCAACTTTGGTAGTCTGCCGAAGCCAGCAAATCTGAATAAGCCATGCCATCAAAGTCGCCAAAGTCCATCTCGTTAAGCTGTAAAATTTTCACAAGCTCTGCGTTTGGAAACATTAGCTTTGCGGTTTGCATTGTCCGCATCAAGCCGCTTGTGTACACGCTTTTCACGCTTTCGTCGCAGCCTAACGCTTTTGCTGCAATAATCCCTTTTTCGCAGATAGGCTCGTCCGTTTTGCCGATATATTTTTTTTCGGTGTTCCCTTGCGTGGCGGCGTGCCTATATAACTGTACTTCCATCGTTCGCAACCTCTTTTAATTTTTCCATAATTGTATCGTAATAATTAGGAGAATGGGGCAAGGTGCAATTCATGCAGCTTTTAATCTTATTGTTTTTCCCTGTATATTCAAAATTCCCGCCACAGTTTTTGCCCAACAAATACAAAGGGCAATAGCAAAACATACAATTAAACTGTTCAATATCGTCGACTTCATGACAAGGGAAATACTTGCAAGCTGTATTACTGAAAAACTTGTGGCTATTTGCAAATGGCATATTAATCCCCTTTTTCTGCTAGTAAAGCGTATCATTGTGCATAGAATAAGTTCATTTTACTCTTTCTCATTAAAAAGAGCAACGATTTCACGAAAATCATAAATATAAATAAAACGTGCAAGACCAGTTGGCTATTCCACTGGTCTTGCTTTTTTTGCGCATTGTTTAATTCTATTGCACTTTGACAATCTTGCCAATTTTTGCAGTGGGATGTTGAGTAAGCTCGCCTGTGTATTCGACCACCTCGATGCTGCAACTTTTGCCGATAGTCAAGTTTTTGCCGCGCACAATCTTCGCCTCCACGCACTCGATATCAACGCTGTCGAATTCGATGGACTCTGCGCGAAGAACACAATTGTTGCCAGGGAGCTTGTGTCGAACTTTAAGGCTTTTGCCACCAATCTCTTTGGCTGTGCTAAGGTCTCTTGATTTTATGCTAAGATTTTCAGCGCTAAGCACGCTTGCGGTTTCGACTGTACCGCGAATATCAAGCTCGGCGCACTGAAAGTCGGACTTGCAGATAACCCCGCCCAAAACCTCAAACTTTTCTGCCGAGATACCTTCTGCCGTAAGCTGCCCCAACACGCGGGAATCCTCGCGCACCTTGAGCTGCTTTAAAGTAATATCCCCAACAATTTTCATTTTATCGCAGACAATGTTGCCCTCGGATACCACTGTGCCCACGACATTTACAAAATTAGCCTCGATGTTGTCAGATAAAGTCAATGTGCCGACCACATTCACCTTGTCATAAGTTCCGCCGCCCATAGCGGAATCGCCTACAACCTTCAAATTTCCAAGCTCTGCCATTATTTTACTCCCCCAACTTCACAGTTTTGCCCACAAACGCGCCCGTAGCAACATCTAGGGTATCATGATATTCAACAACGCCGATTTTGCATTCTGGCCCAATTTTTACGTTGCCGCCGCGTACAGTTTCGGCTTCAACATGGGAAATGTCAATGCGGTCGCCTTCAATAAGGCTACAGCGGAAGTTTTTGCCCTTGTGCCGCCATGGAATCAAATCCATGATAAACTCGGCAGCGCCATTGTGCTCTTCCTTTATAATGCGAATGTCTTCGCCGCAAACCTCACCCGCGCTTGAGCCATAGACAAACTTTACGTCAACACTCTCGGCGTTTAACGTTCCCGCAATCTTAAATGAGCCGCTGCCATAAAAGTTTTCAGCTTCCACGCCGCCACCAGTCGAGAGTAACCCTTCAAGCTTGAACTTGCTGCCCTTTACGTCGCCGCCCACCTTGCAAGTTCCCTCCAACTGTAGTTCAGCGCATTCAATGCTGCCGCTAAAACTGGAGACACCCTCAATGTGCATGTCAGCGCACTTAATATCGCCTTTGATGTTGGCTACGCCCTCAATTTTAACGTTTTCGTAGACTCCGCCACCAGTGCTTGTAACTCCGCTTAACCTCAACGTATTCATGATTGTTGCCCCCATTTCGTTTTTAAGCCTTCCCACGGCGTTGCCGTGTTTATGCTCA
>JAVBKH010000163.1:0-4835 GCA_031554155.1 Oscillospiraceae bacterium | reverse complement strand
AGCAAGGCGGCGCAATGGTGCTAAAAGACTTAAATGTCAAGCCGTCGTATTCTCCGAAATTAGCGCCGTATTGGGTTTATGACTGCCTAAGCCCTTGTTGTGATAATGTAGTTCCAACGGTTGACGGTCAAGCTGCTGTTTATGTTTGCCTAATACCCAAAGCAAATGTCACGGCGGGAGAGTATACCGTCAAGCTTACCGCCGACTGCACCGAGGGCCAATACGTCTGCGATATTGCGGTAAAGGTTTATCCCGTTGCAATTCCAGATGAAAGCTTTTCCGTGACCAATTGGTTCAGCTTAAGTTCAATCTGCCGTTTTCATGAATGTGAAATAGGTACGACAAAATTTTTTGATGTGCTAAAAAAATACGCCGAAGCTATGCGCAGAGTTAGACAAACAGCTTTCTACATTGAGCTTGATGATTTGTGTGTGTCAAGCCGTGAACCGTATACATTTAACTTTGACTATTTAAAACCGATAATCAGCACCTTTTTTGATGCGGGCATGAAGCAAATGGAGATAGGGCCTTTGCTTTCGCGCGGATTTCTTGCCGACGGTATGCCAGACATGTACACCGACCGTTTCAAGTGCTTGGTCGCACCGCATTTGCCAATAGACACCGAAGAGGGCTACGAGGTTGCAGTGCATTTTGTAAAAGCACTTGCCACATTTTTAACGAAAAACGGTTGGCAGGACAAGATTTTATTCCATATTCACGACGAGCCAGATGTGCATTTCAAGGACGCAGAGGCGCTTGAAAAACGCAAGCAGCAATATTTTCTTGCGGCTAGTATTCTGCGCAAGTACATTCCGAGTGTGAGAATAATCGAAGCCGTCAAAACCGCAGAATTTCGCGGTGGAGTTGATATCTGGGTACCTGTCACCTCTAGCTACGAGGAACACAAAGAGGCATTTGACAAGCTTATTACACTTGGCGAAGAAGTCTGGACATATGTCTGCTGTAGCCCACAGGGTGATTGGCTGAATCGTTTCCTTGACTGCGCGCTGATAAAATCGCGCTTGCTATTCTGGGGCTGCGCTAAAAATCGCCTATCAGGATTTTTGCATTGGGGCTTCAATCAGTTCCAAGGGGACATGAATCCCTTTACAGGAACAAGTTGCCCGAATCACACAGGCATTGGAACAAACTTCCCATGTGGAGATGCCTTTATCGTGTATCCTGGAAAAGATGCGCCATTGCTTAGCATGAGACTTGAAGCTCAACGCCGAGGTGCGGAAGATACGGAACTCTTGATGTTGTTGAGACAAAAGGACGTCGTGGAGTTTGACAAGCTAGTCGCGAGTGTGTTCACAAGCAATCGCGTTTATAATGATAACCCAGCACAATTTGAAGAAGCTTACGAGGGATTGTTAAAGTTGCTTTCAAGATGAGCGTGATGTTGCGATTATTTGGCAGTCGACTTATCTTTATCCAATCATTGGTTGTCCCTACATCATTGCAGCAGTCAAAATATTACAAAATTTCCCGACCTGCAAACGACGTGGTTATCACGATATTTCACCTGTTGTTTTTGCAAGGTTGCAGCATCCGCTGCTAAGTCCTCATGCAAATCTGTGATAATATCGCCCTTAGATGCAAACGTAGACGCGGAAAAGGGAACACCCGCTGCTGAAACAGGGTAGATGCCAGTTGTATGGTCGACTGTGTATTCGATACACCGCTACTCTTGCAAATCTGGGATTTCTCCCGCAAAACGGTATTCAATACGAATATCCTGTACCCAAGTGTTGCCGCTTTTTTCTCGTTGACCAACGTGAATTTTGTGAATTAGCTCGTTTAACATACGCATATCAAGAGCTTGAATGTCAAGATGTTTTTCCACAGCCTTGCGCAAGCTTTCGTATTGTGAGGCTTTGTCGTCGGGCATTGATTCCGCTCGCAATTGCCTAATTTCCACTCCGGTGCTTTCCTGCTCCGCTTGGTACTCGCTTAACAATCGGTTGTAGTTTTGTATTGAAGTACGACCGTTCGCAAAATCCTCATATAGCTGCTTTATGATTGTCTCGATGGTTTTTGCGCGATTTTCAAGCTTAGTTATTGTTCTAAGAGTTTTTTCTTGTTTGCCGCCGTCAGCTTGGACTAAAGATTCGATTAGCAAATCCATGCGCTCGGTCAAAATTTCAGCTATACGTTTAAAGTCAGTCAATACAATTTGGTAGATATGGTCGTAGCGCAAAAAATGCGTGCCAGTGCATTCCTGCGGGAAGTGGTAATGGTGCAAACATCGGTAGTACAGCATTTCCTTGTTTGCATACCTCTTTGTTGCCATTCCAAGCCTGTGACCACATTCATCACAAAATATTAGCCCGCGAAAAATGTTGGCTTCCTCATTTTGTTTAGGCGAATGTCTTGCTTTAATTAGCTGTTGCACCTTATCGAAATCGTCTTGGCTAACTAATGCTGGGTGTGTTGCTTGCACTTCGATTTGTTCTGACAACGGAACGTTTGAGCGTTTTTTTGTCTTGTAATGCTCAACTTGGCTTTTATGCCCTACCATATGTCCAAGATAAACCCTATCACGCAACATGCGCTGAACTGTCGTGTACGACCAACGATGCTTTTTGTCCTCAACGTTCTCCGCGAACAAATGCGAAAATCGTGTGTCACCACTCATCAGCTTATATGCGGCAGGCGTTAGAATTTTCTCATCTCTTAATTGTTTTGCAATTGCTACTGCGCCCATTCCGCCAAGTGCCATGTTAAAGATAGCTATAACAATCTCGGCGGTTTCCTCGTTTATCTCGAGAACATTACAGCTTGACGCGCTTTGCTTGTAGCCATACGGCGGGTGGGAGCCAATGAAAGCTCCCTGCGCCATACGCGCGCGTTTTGCAGATTTAACTTTGCGAGATAAATCCTTGGCGTACATGTCGTTTAAAATGTTCTTGAATGGAGCTATATCATTGTTGTCGTGCAAAGTGTCAACGCCATCGTTTAGCGCAACATATCGCACATTGTGCTTTGGGAAAAACAGCTCGGTGTAGTAGCCTGTTTGGATATAGTCACGCCCAAGCCGCGATAAATCCTTTGTCAGCACCATGTTTACAAGGCCATTTTCAATATCGCCAAGTAACCGCCGAAAGCTCGGGCGTTCAAAATTCAAACCCGAAAAACCGTCGTCTATGTAAACATCGTGTATGTATAGATTTTGCTCGTTGCAGTAACGCTCAAGAATCATCTGTTGGGTCTTGATGCTGCTTGAATCTCCTGTGCTGTTGTCATCATCCCGTGACAGCCTGAGATATAGCCCTGCACTGTAAATTTGTTGTTTCAAAACTGTCCTCCTTCATTCGAAACAACATGGTTTTGTGGTTGATGCCACAATTATACACCAATATTGTTTCAAATTCTACAGGATTTATTGTCAGATTTCTGTATATGCTGTATGAATGCTGTTTCTAATTTTCTAGGATTATTATAAGCCCTGCTTATGCGAAAGGTTGTGTTATCTAATGCAATTTTAGTGTGCGCAGTTGTGAAGATTTCAACTTGTTTCTGCATACAAACACCTCCGCTTAAGCCTATTCGTGGGTGTTTGTACGATATGCGGATAATGACGTAAGATATATGCGCGTAACCTCATGTCGATTGTGCTTGAATATTTTCTCGAATTGCGTGAGTAGGTTAATATAAATGTCCTTGTTATGCATACTGATACCTCCAAAATGTTGTATTGTGGTATATCGAATCAATGCGCAGTTATCCCGATGGTTGAGCCATTTCTACCGCATTTCTAATTTGGCTCTGAGATTACTGCATAAACGAGACTCATTCAGATGACCTAAATGTCGCATTATTGTGGTATTCCTGAATGGTGGACTTGGTGCTTGTCGAAGCCCTCTGACCCTACCGTCTCGTTTAGAAATATTTGTGTTGAGCATCATCTTCCGTTAATGTCAATGTTGACATTGGCTCTATTTCAAGAGTTGGGACTCGGTTATTTTGTCCCACGGATTACGCCAATCTTAAAACAGATGCAGGTAACCTGCCAGCGTATTTTATCGCCAAGATTGCGATTGTGAAACTTATAGCTGGCGATAACGCCACCAATTTCACCGAAAGTTTTGCCAAAGCTCTCTTGACGACTTTTCCGCAATCCTTACCGTCGTCCAGAGCAAGGTGGAATTTATTTCAATTTAAATACATTTATCTTTTTGTTCCCCATAAATTCGAATGTTGGCAACAGACGAATTTTGCAAATAGCAAGGGCATTATAAAATCAAAAAAAGACCATAGTCATACCCAAATTGGGTTGTCTACGGTCTTTTTAAAAGGTTATATTCACTTTAATGCTGCGAACCTTCGCAGCATTTGTCGGTGCTTTACATGTCATTCTTGTTTAATACGTTATCGGGATACTATTCCGTTAGGACGTACCTGTCCCCGGGAATTCACAATCATACCTAAAGAACACTTTTAGTATAGCACATTATTTTGGAGTAGTCTCCTTGCAGTTTTTACTGGTGGAGCTAAATATATTTCTTAGAAATCGTTGGATTTCCACAAAAAAAGGCATAGTAAGCCCATTTGGGTATACTACGCCTAATATCATTAAACTTAACGGCAACATTTAAGCTGCCCACATCGCAAGTCCATTTAAGAACTCAAAATACATCAATATACACATTATATAGTATAATCAATAAAGTGTCAAGCTGTATTTTGTAGTTAGCTTCTACTACAGCTCAAATGTAAAGTGAAAAGTCGCATTTGAAAGATGAAATGCAATATTTGTAAATGAAGCACCAATTTGCAAAACCAAATGCATGATTTGTAAGCGAAACGCAACAATTGTAAATGAAATGCACAAT
>JAVBKH010000127.1:0-12030 GCA_031554155.1 Oscillospiraceae bacterium | reverse complement strand
CGTGGAATATTTGTAAAATCAATTTTAAGCGGCAACGTGGAGGCTTTCAGCACTCTAATAATAAGCTGCGCTTCAGTTCGGTCCATATTGACGTTCAAATCGTCGGGGTTAAGCACATCGCCGTTAGCGTCGTACAAAATTATGGGGAATTCACCCGCATAAGTGCGGTCTAGCGGGCTTGTAAGCTCGGCAGTAATGGCACAGCGCGCAATTTTCTCAAGGGACGTGGAAGGCCCCTCAATATTAATTGTGTCTGGTGTCACAAGCGTATTTTTTTCAATAAAACCAGGCGCGATGGAAAGGCCGTTGACTTGTTCGCCAATAGGGAAGGGCAAACGCTCAACGCGGTCGAATTTAACTTTAACCGTTTTCGGCGTAAAGCTTTTTATTGTGTAGTCTTGGCTAGGAGTTTGCGCCGCAGAGACAGGCAAAAGTTCATAGACTCCTTTTTCGGTTACACCTGCAAGCCTTGCTGTCAGCGAAAAGTCAGCAGGGGTAAGTCCGCCGACGACGGAACGAATTCCCTCGACCTCGACATCGACAAAGATAGCGTCGCTTTCAATGGCATGCAGTCCAACGCTTGTAAGTGCGGCAGATTGCGAGTCAATTTTCACAGGGACATGGTATATGGTCTCGGTGGTCTCGTAGCTTTGAGTCATGGCCACGAGCAGCCAACAAAGAGCCGCCATAACAATCGAAAATATTTGCACAAAGCGATTATTTTCAAACAATCTTTTTACAGAAATCTTCTTCATTTTTTAGCCCTCCGAAACTTGGGCTTTTTATCGGGTTGTGATTCATCTTCCCCTAAAAGTTGCTTATGTAATAGATTTTTTAGCCCAGAAATTGAAAGCCCACGCTGCAAACGCGATTCACACGCAACGGTGATAGCTCCAGTCTCCTCGGAGACAACGATAACAACAGCGTCCGAGACTTCGCTCATTCCAAGGGCAGCGCGGTGGCGTGTGCCAAGCTCGCGACCAATTTCCATATTGGCGGAAAGCGGCAGGTAGCAACCCGCAGCATACAAGCGGCCAGTTCTAAAAATCATGGCGCCGTCGTGCAGCGGTGAGTTTGTGAAAAAAATATTTGTTATAAGTTCAATGCTAGGAATAGCGTCGACCTCTGTGCCTGTTTTCACAATTTCGCCGAGCTTGGTTTCGCGTTCAATAACAATTAGTGCGCCCGTTTTGCGTTCGGATAAATACGCGCAACTGTCGCCAACAGTGCCAATTAAATGCTCGATATTTTCGCGCAGCTTTTCGGGGGAGGCAACGCCTAAAATCCCGCCGATACCGCTAATTTTGCTGCGACCGATTTGTTCAAGTGCGCGGCGAAGTTCTGGCTGAAACAAAACTGCAAGCAAAAGCATGCCCGAACCAATAATGTTTTCGAGAATAAAAGTAAGGGTGTTCATTTGAAGCCACGCAGCAAAAAAATATACAAGCAATATAGCCGCAATTCCCTTAACTAGCTGCATTGCGCGTGTTTCACGCACAAGTCTAATAGCGTAGTAAATGAGAAAGGCAACCACAATTAAGTCAATAAAATCAGCAGGCTTCACAGTTTTTATAGCATTAGTAAAGCTGCTTACAAAACCGTTCCACAAGGAAGCAATTTCATTCAAACAAATCTTCCGTTCTAAGTGGCATTTGTTGTCCGTGCGAAAGCACAATATTATTTTAACATATTAACAGCGCAAATCAACTCTAATCTATGAATTTTTATAAAAAACAATATGGCATAGTGTGACAAAAAATCTTATATAACCTGTGCATATGTATACTAGATAAAAAAAGACTTGCTGATTTGCAAGTCTTTTTGATAAAATCAGCTCATTTTTCCACGTACTTAAAGTTTAGTTCAGATAAAAAAGGCGTGGGGTTGATGCCGCTGACTTTTGGGGCTGCGGCAAAGGCGGTAGTTTCAAGATAAAGCGGTATGATGACGGCATCTTGCAAGAGCATGGATTCCGCACGTGCGTAGGCATCAGCGGCTTCGTCAATTGTACTGGCATCGCCGATTGTATCGAGCAAGGCGTCAAAAAGTGCGTTGCTGTAACCAAAATGGTTGTTGGGTGAGTTTGTCCGAAACATTTCAAGCGTATTGCTCGCAGAAGATGTGGTTGAGCCAAGGGACACGAGTGTCATGTCATAATTCTCTGTCGCAAAACGTTTTTGAACATCTTCAATTGGCGCTTGCGACAAATTGATGTACGCAGGAAGATATTTTTGCCAACTTTGCTGAACCATACCCATAGCAAGCAAATGCTCGGGGGAATTTGGCACGAGGAAGGAAGAATTCGAAAGATTGTCAATGGAAAGGGCTGAAATACCCATTTCAAACAGACGAAGGCCTTGCTCGGGGTCAAAACCTAACGAGGTCGCCTTAACAATGTCGCGATATTTTTTGCCTGCCAAGGTGACTTCTGGCGTGACAAGAAATGGGGTTGACACAAGCTTTTGCGGCATTTGTTCGCGCAAAAGCTGTGGCTCGATTGTTTGGGCAAGTCCTTGACGCAGCAGTGGGTTGCCCCAAATCTCGGAGTTTAAGTTGAAGGCGATGCACCAGACTTTGCTATTAAAATTGGCGATTGTATAGCCTTCTTGCTTCAGTTTTTCGCTGTCTTCATACGAGACTTCAGCAACATCGCTTGAACCGTCTAGCAAGCGGGAAAGCGGGGTTTCCTCAACATTGACGTACAAGCTTACTCCACCAGACGACACGGGGCGAGAGGAAGCGTAATGCGCGTTCGCAAGCAAACGGATAGAGGTTTCGTTGTCCCAACGTTCAAGATAAAAAGGCCCGTTTGCGTTGATGAAATCTTTGTCCAAACCATAGCGACCGCGCGCCTCAACAAAAAAGGCCTCATTGCAGGGCACAGCAGGGGTTTCCGCAAGAACGTCTGGGAAAAAGGGGCTAGGGTGCGAAAGCGTAATTTCAAGCTCGGTGCTTGATTTTGCGGCTACGCCAAGGCTGCTTGGAGGACTTTTGCCTTCGGCAACATCGTCAGAATTTAAAATTGCAATATAGTCTTTTGCAAATGGAGATGAGGAGTTTGGCGCGAACATGCGGCGAAATGCATACACAAAGTCGTCGGCGGTGACAGGCTGGCCATTTTTCCACTTGGCATCACTTCGCAGATGAAAGTTGAGGTTAAGTCCATCGTCGGAAATATCGTAGCTTTCAGCTACGCCTGCGACAAGCTCGCCATTTTCTCCGCGCGTCAAAAGTCCTTCGTAAATATTCGCAATAATAAGGCGTTCAGCGGCACTAGATGCAAATTGCGGGTCCAAGGTGGTCACTTCATCGGGAATGTCGCATCGGATAATTTTGCCCTTGCCAGGTGCGCTGCTTTGGCATGCAGCTAGCACTAATAGCAGCACTGCACACAATGCCGCCAAAATCCGCGTTTTCATCCGATACCTCCCATATAAAAATAAAAAAAGACTACTTTATTTTAGTATTGTAAAGCAAAATTGCAATCAATGTCTTAGCGTCGAGAATTTCACCATTCAAGCACATTTCAAGGGCTTTGGCATAGGGGATTTTTTGCACAGTGAGGAATTCGTCTTCGTCCAGATTTTGCTGACTTAAAGTGAGCTTTCGCGCAACATAAAGGTGCAAAATTTCGTCGGTGTAACCAGGGGTGGGGTAGGCCTTGGCCAAAAATTCGTATTCCTCTGCGGTGTAGCCTGTCTCTTCCTCAAGTTCACGGCGACCGCATAAGCCTGCGTCCTCACCTGCATTCAGCTTGCCAGCGGGCAGCTCAAGCAGCACCTGGCCGTAAGGGTAGCGAAATTGTTTGACGAACAAAACGTTATCGTCGTCATCAATGGCAAGCACCGCAACACCGCCGTTGTGATGAAGCACCTCCCGCGTGGAGGTCGCGCCGTTTTCAAGCTCAACCGTGTCTCGCCTTAACTCAATGACTCTGCCTGTAAAAATATGCTCCGAGGACAACGTTTTTTCAAAATGCTCCATAAAATCCCCCAAAAATTAATTTTGTGGCTCGATTTGTCCACAGTTATATCGAAACTTGTCACACACATATACTCGAAGTAGCTACTTCAAAAGGGGTGTGACAACATGCTTGATAATTTTTATAAAAGCCCACCAACATGCGAAAACTTGGCGCAGGCAATTGATTATCTAAAAACAAATTACCAAGGGCTAAAAGTGTTCCCCATTGGAAAATCGGTGCTAGGGCGGGAAATACAGGCGCTTAGCATAGGCAACCCAATGGGCGCAACGCTTTTTGTAGGCGCAACACATGGTCTT
The DNA here is from genome assembly GCA_031554155.1 of Oscillospiraceae bacterium. Lineage (GTDB taxonomy): Bacteria > Bacillota > Clostridia > Oscillospirales > Ruminococcaceae > WRAV01. Next base: position 7,749 of record JAVBKH010000127.1, on the reverse strand, counting down.
GAATGGATAACCACACTGCTGCTGATAAAATTTTGCGAAACGGTACTGGAAGGCATGAAAACAGGCTGCAAGGTCAGCGATATTGACGTTAACAAGGCGCTGCGAGGACGCTCGCTAGTGGTTGTGCCGTGTCTTAATCCAGACGGTGTAGAAATTGCGGTAAATGGCGCGGACTCTGCTTGCAGGCTTGCAGATGAGGTCGAGGAAATTAGCGATGGCGACGCTTCAGCTTGGCAAGCGAACGCGCGCGGCGTGGACATAAACCACAACTTTGACGCAGGCTGGTGCATTCTTAGCGAAATGGAGCAGGAAAACGGCATCACGGGGCCTGCGCCAACTCGCTACGGCGGTAAGCACCCGAACAGCGAACCCGAAACCCACGCAATGACCACGTTTTGCTTGACGTATCAGCCGCGCAGTCTCTACAGTATGCACACCCAAGGCGAGGAAATTTACTGGAAATACGGCCGCCACACACCAACAAGAAGCAGGTTGATGGCACAAATTCTCGCCGCCTCAAGCGGATATATGGCCACAAAGCCGACGGGTTTAGCGTCACATGGCGGGCTAAAGGATTGGTTTATTGACAAGTTTCACCGACCAGGCTTTACAATTGAGGTTGGTCTGGGCAAAAATCCGCTGCCTATTGAAGATTTTGAGTCTATATACAAAAAAATTGAAGAAATGCTTATTATAGCAACGTTATTGTGAGTTAGCGCGCGACATAAGATAGTTTTCTAAAATAATGGTTGCGGCCACAGCATCAACGACTTCTTTGCGCTTTTTGCCGCGGGTGTTTGTCTCGTTTAAGATGTTGTGCGCTGTGACTGTTGTGCTGCGCTCGTCCCAAAGTTTGACAGGCAAACCCACAAGCAAGGCAAGCTTTTTCGCAAAATCTTCGCATTTTTCTGCGCGCGGGCCTATTGTGCCGTTCATGTTTTTTGGGTAGCCGACAATTATTTCCTTAACGTCATATTCCCGCGCTGCAATGGCGACCTTGTTAATGGTACTGTCAAAGTTTTTGTCATGTATAACGCCGATTGGCGAGGCAAGAGTTTCGGTGCGGTCGCAGCAAGCAAGGCCAGTGCGAGCGTCGCCGAAGTCAACGGCAAGTATTTTCATATAAGCTCCTTTAAAAAATCTTTTCGGCAATAAAACCAACAAACGGCAGTGTAAGTATTGAAAATAGTGTGCTTGCAGCGATTAGTTCCGAGGCGAAAGGGCTATCCTTCCCCGCTCGTGCCGGCAGCAGTAGAACGCTTGCAGCGCTTGAGCACGACATAATGATGACGATACTTAGAGCAAAAAGTTCGCCAAATCGGTCGTGCAGTCCAAATATATAAATAATTGTGACAGTCAAAAGCGGAAAAGCAAGATTGCGGAAAAACACAGCTTTGTAAATCAGTGGGTTGGTTAAAACCTCAAGCGGCTTCACGTCCGCTAAAAAAATGCCAATCATAATCATAGAAAGCGGGGTGTTAAGGCCGGCAATTTGCCCAATAAACGAAAGGCAAACTTGCGGCAACCTAATCTCCAACAAAAAAAGTGAGATACCAATGGCAAATGAAATAACTCCTGGATTAAACAGCGCAAGCTTTAGCGATACCTTTTTGCCCTCAATCATCGGCACGGCCCAACACCAAACTTGAAGCTGGAAAATCCCGATTATTCCTACGCAGTAAATTAGTGATTCTTTTCCAGTTGTGGCAAGCAGCAATGGAATACCCATGAAGCCACAGTTTGGCATAACAGTGGCAAGTCTTGCAATAAGGTGGCGCGAGGTGTCGTCGGTCTTGCGAAAAACAAAAGTCGCCACAACAGGCATAATGCCAAATAAAATCGTTGCGAGTAACAGCGCCATCCAGAATGCAGGCATCTGTTCAGGCTTTTTATCCTGCTGAAATGTGTTGATAAGTAGGGCAGGCATGACGAAAACCAACAGAAAATTTGCGATTTGCCGAGCTGCTTCAGTGGTGAAAAATCCGCGCTTCTTCGAAAAAACGCCTAAAGCAATCAACAAGGACATTACCGCGACCTCGCGCAGCAAAACGAAAGCAGTTCCCAATATCAAAGTCCCCTTTACCCAACTATTTTACACGAAAAATATGAATAATACAATCTCTAAGAACCGAGTTCTCACGTTTTTTAACCGAACACATACTATGAACTAGGTTAAAATCACGAAAAGGAGAATAATTATGGGAATGGCTCTTTGGATTTTATTTTGTCTTTTTTCTTCAATAGGACTGGTGCAATGTGCGTTTTGGGTTTTGGAGGCTCTTAAAAAGCCCGAAAAAATTTGTCGCGGCTACCACGTAATACCGCTTTGCAACGACCCCGAAAAAATCGAGGCACAAATTCGCTTTGGGCTTGCGCGGATTAGACTTAGCGGGCTTGATGGCGAATCGGTTTTGCTAGTTGACATGGGGATTTGCGAGGAATGTCGCGAAATTTGCGCCAAGCTCACAAACGGAATTTGCGGCGTGTACATATGCGAGGCCGACAAACTTTGCGAAACGATAGCGGGGCTAAACAGCGAAGCATGTATTTAATTTACAAATTGCCGCAAATGATGTAGAATAGTAGGGATTGATTTTAAGGTGGTGAGGCAATTGGATGAGCTAGTGACGCTGACGGGCACGGTTGAAGACGTAGTTTTCGCGAGCGAAGACACGGGTTTTGCAGTGCTTGCGCTTGCTGCAAACGACGAACTTGTCACAGTTGTGGGCACACTTTACGGCATATCTGTGGGTGAGGAAGTCAAGCTCACAGGCCGCTATGGCTCTCACCCAACCTACGGCCAGCAGTTCAAGGCCGAGATTTTCGAGCGTAGACTCCCCGCCACGGCCAGCGCAATTTTAAAGTATTTGTCGTCAGGAGCAATCAAAGGGATAGGCCCGCGAACAGCAGTGAGAATTGTGGAAAAATTTGGAGACGACACGCTGTCGATAATCGAGAAACAACCAGACAAATTATCAGAAATCAACGGAATAAGCCTAAAAAAGGCGCAAAGCATATCCGACGAGTATAAACATATTTTTGGCATACGTTCCGTAATGCTAGAGCTGTCAAAATTTCAGCTAGAGCCTGCCGCCGCTATTCGAGTTTGGAAGCAATGGGGCCCACTTGCAACCGAGGTCATAAGAAGCGACCCATATCAGCTTTGCTGCGAGGCCGTTGGTATACCCTTTGAAAAGGCTGACACAATCGCAATGGAGCTTGAAATAAACCCGAATTCGCCCGCGCGTTTACGTGCGGGCATAGCCCATGTTTTGCAGCACAATCTGGGCAACGGCCACACCTGCCTGCCTACGGACAAGCTGCTCAAAACGGCGGCAGCCTTGCTTGAGGTGGAGACCTTTCTGCTTGAGGACATACTGCAACAGGCAGTGGAGGACAACAGCTTCGTGTCGGACACCCTAGGCGGGACAAGCTTTGTCTATCTGCCCGAAATGTACGAGGCCGAAACTTACATTGCAGGCCGAATTCAAATGATGATGAAAATATTACCCAGAGAAGAAAAAAACTTTGACAATGAGATAAATTCACTTGAAAAAAAGCTGAATCTTGAATATGCGAAGTTGCAAAAAAAAGCGATAGGCATGGCGCTTTCAAGCAATGTGTTCATATTAACAGGCGGCCCAGGAACAGGCAAGACCACAGCCTTAAACGGGATTTTGAGTTTGATTGAGCAAAGTGGCGACAAGGTGGCGCTTGCAGCACCAACGGGCCGCGCCGCCAAGCGAATGAGCGAGCTTACAGGCCGAGAAGCAAAAACAATACACCGCTTGCTAGAGGTTGACTACCGCGACGGCAGCGAGCAAATAAAATTCAAGCGCAACGAAAAAAATCCGCTGCGCTTTGATACTATTATCCTCGACGAAGTTTCAATGGTGGATACGCGGTTGCTCCACTGCTTGATGAAAGCTTTAAAGCTTAGTTGCAGGCTTATTTTGGTCGGTGACCCCGACCAGTTGCCCAGCGTTGGTGCGGGGAATATTTTGCGCGATTTAATCGAGTGCGACATTGTGCCCACAGTTCATCTAAGCGAAATATTTAGGCAAGCAAGCCAAAGCGCCATAGTTTCCAACGCGCACCTTATCGTAACGGGAGAAAACCCAGACCTTGCAGCGCGGGACAGCGATTTTTTCTTTATGCAGCGGGCAAGCTATGATTTGACCGCAAAAACCGTGGTCGAGCTTTGCTCAAGCAGGCTGCCCAAGGCCTACGGCTTTTCGCCGCTTTGGGATATCCAAGTCATTGTACCTAGCCGAATTGGTGCGCTTGGCACAGTTGAGCTTAACAAGCTGTTGCAGCTAAGCTTAAACCCCGCCGAGCTTGGCAAAAGCGATCACAAATTTGCTAACCGTGTTTTGCGTGAGCGCGACAAGGTGATGCAGATAAAAAACAACTACGACCTTGTTTGGAAAAAAGACGACGGCGAAGAGGGAACAGGCATATTCAACGGCGATATCGGAGTTATTGAGATGCTTGACCGACCAAGCCAGAGCATATTCATTCGCTTTGAGGATAGAGTTGCAGTCTACACATTTGAAATGGCAGACGAAATCGAGCACGCATGGGCAATCACAGTGCACAAAAGCCAAGGCAGCGAGTTTGAAGCCGTAATCATGCCGCTAATGTCGTATCATCAAAAATTGTATTACCGCAATATTTTATACACATGCGTGACACGCGCAAAAAAAATTATGGTGATATTGGGACAGCAGGAAACGGTGTATAGAACGGTCGCAAATCACCGAAAAGTGCTTCGTTACACCAATCTCGCGAGACTATTGACGGAATCTGTCGATAATGGTTGAAAAAGTTTCCAAAATGAAATATACTATAACGAGATAGCGTTAGGATGTGAATTTTGTGGCCTCATTGGATATTGGCATTGACCTTGGAACCTCCACTATTTTGGCGAGCGACTCGCGACGCGAAATAGTTATACGAGAGCCTTCGGTAGTTGCGGTAAAGCGCAAAACAGGTGAAATAATAAGCATAGGTGAAGAGGTCTACAAAATGATTGGCCGCACACCTGGTACAATACAGATAATCCACCCACTTGAAGATGGGGTTATATCGGACTATCACATGACGGAGGTGCTTATAAAGCACCTTTTGCGTAAAATAAACTATAATCAGCTACTAAAGCCGAGAATATCAGTGTGTGTGCCGTCGGGTATAACAGAAGTTGAATCCAAGGCGGTTTTGCAAGCCGCAGTCGCCGCAGGAGCACGAAAGGTCTACCTAATCGAAGAGCCTGTAGCCGCTGCAATCGGCTCAGGAATTGACATATCGCTGCCAATCGGCAACTTAATCGTCGATATAGGCGGCGGCACAACCGACGTTGCGGTACTTTCGCTAAACGGAATTGTGTGCAAACATTCTATTCGCGTGGCAGGCAACAAATTTGATGAAGCAATAGTAAAATATATGCGCGCAAAGTACAACCTATTAATTGGGGAAAAGACAGCAGAGCAGATTAAAATTGAAATAGGCAGCGTTTTTCCCGATGGCAATGAGGTCGAGTATTACGCCAAAGGGCGCGATTTGATTGGCGGGCTGCCAAAGCAAATTTTGATAACCCGCAAAGAGCTTGTTCCAACCTTGCGTGATGTTGCGGTGGCGGTTGTACGTGCGGTACAGTTTGTACTTGAAAAAACCCCGCCAGAACTGGTTGGTGACATACGCGACAACGGCATAGTCATGACAGGCGGCGGCTGTCTGCTCCACGGCCTTGACAAAATGCTAGAAATTGGAACAAAAGTGCGCGCTGCCGTCGCGGAAAACTGCATCGAGTGCGTAGCAGTGGGAACTGCCAGAAGCTTTGCCTACCTCGACACGTTAAATGATGGATTTGCGCATCTTGCAACACATAAGCACTAGACTATCAAAAGCAAAAAGACTTGCCTTGTCGGCAAGCCTTTTTTTAATTCTAGTCCAGTTTCCAAATATTGTTTGCGTATTCGCGAACGGCGCGGTCAGCGCAGAAGACTCCGCTATTCGCGATGTTGTTAAGCGACATGCGCAGCCAAGTGTATTTGTCTTTGTAAAGCTCTGTCGAGCGTTCGCGGGTTTTGCGATATGAAGCAAAGTCGGCCATAGTCATGTAGTGGTCGGACTTTATCAGCATATCGTGCAAGCTTGGGAACGTATCGTTACCGCGACCTCTGTTGACAAGGGCGTCAACGGCATATTTGAGAACAGGGTCGTGGTCGTAGTACCAACGCGGGTCGTACCCTCTTTGGCGAAGTTCGTCAACTTCTTTGGCATTCATGCCAAAAATGAGTATATTGTCGTCTCCAACCTCGTCGTAAATCTCAACATTTGCACCGTCAAGTGTGCCGATAGTTACAGCGCCGTTCAGCATAAGCTTCATGGTGCCTGTGCCAGACGCTTCCGTGCCTGCAAGTGAGATTTGCTCGGAGATTTCGGAAGCGGGCATAAGCAGCTCCGAGAGAGTGACACTGTATTCTTCGAGGAAAACCACGCGCATTTTTTCGCGCATGATAGGGTCTTTTTCAATTAAATCAGAGATTGTGCAAATCAAGTTGATGATTTGCTTGGCCATATAATAACCTGGAGCGGCTTTAGCACCAAAAATATAAGTGCGCGGAACAAAATCTGCGTTGGGGTTGTCTCGCAGGAATTGAAAGGTTGCGATAATGTCGATGACATTCATTTGCTGACGCTTATATTCGTGCAAGCGCTTAACTTGAACGTCGAAAATTGAAGCAGGGTCAAGAGTAATATCCATTTTGCGGGATATATACTTGCAAAGACGCTCCTTGTTTTCCATCTTTGATGCTGCAAGTTTGTCAAGGAAAGCGGTGTCGTCTGCGAATTTAAGCAGCTTTGAGAGATTTGACATATCTTTGTCGAAGTCTTTGCCAATTGCTCCGCCAATCAATTTTGTGAGAGATGGGTTCGACTGAATCAGCCAACGTCTGCTTGCAATGCCGTTTGTAACATTTGTGAATTTTTCTGGGGTAACATTGTAGAAATCGTTGAAAACATCGTCCTTGAGAATTTGCGAATGCAACCGCGAAACACCGTTGACGCTGTGCGAGCCAACGACTGCCAAGTTTGCCATTCTCACTTGGTGATTGCTGACAATGGACATTCTCTGAATGCTCTCGTAGTTGCAGAAGCGATTTTGGAAAAGGTCGTCGCAGAAGCGGCGGTTAATTTCGCAAATAATGGCGTAAATGCGCGGCAAAAGTGTCTTGAACAGGCTTTCGTCCCAACACTCCATGGCTTCCTTCATTACGGTGTGGTTTGTGTAGGCGAAAGTGTTGCTGACAATATTCCACGACAAATCCCAACCGTAGCCGCAGTCATCGAGCAAAAAGCGCATAAGTTCGGCAATTGCAAGGGTGGGGTGAGTGTCGTTGATATGGATTGCATTCTTTTGGTGGAAGTTTTCAAGCGTACCGTAAACCGACATATGACGGCGGCAAATATCAGCGATAGAAGCGCAGCAAAGGAAATATTGTTGACGTAGACGAAGGTTTTTGCCCTCGATATGGTTATCGTTAGGGTAAAGCACCTTGCTTATGGCTTCGCTGTGGGAGCTTTGCTGAAATGCCTGTGTATAGTCGCCGTTGTTGAACGACTCCATGTTCATGCCAGTAATATTTTTTGCGCGCCAAACACGCAAAAGGCTGAGTCCCTCGGAACCGTAACCGGGAATATTGATGTCATAAGGCACAGCCATAACGGAAGTATAGTTTTTGTGGT